>DATHHS010000280.1:0-4274 GCA_035317085.1 Burkholderiales bacterium | reverse complement strand
GCGCCTGGCCTCCGAGCTTGCCGTCGGTACCCACCTCGCGCGCCACCCGCGATACTTCCGAGGCGAATCCGCCGAGCTGATCGACCATCGTGTTGACGACTTTTCCGATCCGCAGGAATTCGCCCCGCAGCGGCCTGCCTTCGGTCTCCGGCAACATGCGCTGGGAAAGATCGCCTTTTGCGACCGATTCGATGACTCGCGCGACCTCAGAGGTCGGCCGGATGAGGTCCCCGATGAGCGTGTTGACCGAGTCGACGCAATCAGCCCAGGACCCCGTCGCGGCGGGCAGTCTCACACGTTGATTGATCTGCCCTTCCCTGCCAACCTCGTCGCGGATGCGCGCGAATTCGTCGGTCACCTTTTCGTTGACTTCAACGACGTCGTTGAAAGCCTGTGCGATCTCTCCGTCTATCCCGATCAGATCCATCGGCAGACGCACCGAAAAATCCCCTCTCCTGAACGCACGCAACGCGCTCAAAAGACCTTTGCGATCGAGCGTAGTATCCGGGGCAAATTGCATATTTGTCATATTCGGCCTCTCGAAAAACCGGTCCCGCCGAAAACGGAAACCAGCGCCGGCTTACTCGCGCTGGGAACATTCTCCTGCCCGACACGCCTGCACGCACTCGCAGCTTGTAGGCATAGAGCCGCACCCCTGCCTGCGGCCAAAACCGGTGGCACCACGCCACCCATCATAGTAAGTCGCGTCTCGACCCACTATCGAGGTCGCTTGATAATTTTGTGGTGATTCGGCGTCTGCCCGTAGTTTTTTAGCGCCAACGTGCATCCCCCGTTTCGATCATTGCGCCCTGCCGCCTTACCGCCTTGCCGCAGACCCGATGGCCTCCAGCGGGACCCGGTTCATGAGCCGAATGGATCAGGTGCCGGGGTCTTCATTGGCATGGTCTGCAATTTCCGGAGAGTAGCTTGGGCGCTCCAATGAGATTTTGGACCACGCGTTCAATATGCCAACTCCCGATCACGGCTTGAAGATCTTCTCCAGTTGTCCGATTTCCGCCCAGGCGCAGCCTGAGCGCTGCATTCGCGAGCTGCAGGAGTTCGCGCGCGCCAGCGAAGACGCGGGACACGAAGGCGTTCTGGTGTTTACCGACAACAGCCAGCTGGATCCCTGGCTCGTCTCGCAGATCATCATCGAGTCCACCGACCGTCTGTGCCCCCTGGTAGCCATTCAGCCGGCCTATATGCACCCCTACAGCGTGGCCAAGATGATTGCGTCGTTCGCGCACCTTTACGGCCGCCGCGTGTATCTGAACATGGTGGCCGGCGGATTCAAGAACGATCTGCTGGCCTTGAACGATCTCACGCCGCACGACGAACGTTACGCGCGGCTCCTGGAGTACACCACCGTCATTCAGAGCCTGTTGCGAACGGCGGATCCGGTCAGCTTCGAAGGCCGGTACTACAAGGTGAGCAACCTCAAGCTGACCCCGCCGCTGCCGGCTGGATTGATGCCGGGTGTGCTCGTCTCGGGATCCTCGGAGGCGGGCATGGACGCGGCGCGGCAACTGAAAGCCACGGCCGTCGAGTATCCCAAGCCGCCGGCCGAATACGCGGCGGCGCCTTCGGCGGACATCACAGCCAGAGGCATCCGCATCGGCGTCATCGCCCGTTCCGAAGACGCGGAAGCCTGGTCGGTCGCTCGCGCACGCTACCCGGAAGACCGCAAAGGCCAGCTCACCCACCAGCTGGCGATGAAGGTGTCGGATTCCTCCTGGCACCGGCAGCTCTCCGAGCTCGGGAACACCGAAACGGGCACGGAGAACCCTTATTGGCTGGTGCCGTTTCAGAACTACAAGGCGGTCTGCCCTTTTCTCGTGGGAAGCTACGATCGCGTGGCGGAGGAAGTGGCGCGCTATGTCGACGTCGGCTACCGCACTTTCATTCTCGACGTGCCTGCGAGCGTGGAAGAGATGTATCACACCGGTGTCGTGTTCGACCGCGCCGTCACGAGCTGCCTCGCGGCATGACCCTCCTGTTGCAGCAAGGGCTGACCGCGCAGGCGCAGTCGCGCCCCGAGGCGACCGCGCTGGTATTCAAAGATACGCGCCTTACGTACGGGGTGCTCGAGGAGGCGAGCAACCGGCTCGCGCACTTGCTGAAGGAAGCCGGGTGCCGGCAGGGGGATCGGGTCGGGCTGCTGATGCCGAAGATACCCGCGGCGATCGTGGCCATGCTCGGCGTACTGAAAGCCGACGCGATCTACGTGCCTATGGATCCAGCCAGTCCGCCGGCGCGGCAAGCGCGGGTTCTCGAGATCAGCGACTGCCGCTGCATTCTGGCAGCCGCTTCCGTCGGCCAGAGTCTGCAAGATGCCCTGGCGGCTGCGGTGCTTCGAGAGCGGCCCATGATCGGATGGCTGGGCGAAGACCTGCTCGCCGAAGCGGATCCTGCACCCGCGTTCACATTGCGCGATCTCGCCGCCTGTCCGGCGACGCCGCCGGCCTATGCCAACACTGACGCGGACGTGGCGCACATTCTGTTCACATCGGGGTCCACCGGACTGCCGAAGGGCGTAATGATTACCCACGCGAGCGTGCTGCATTTCCTCCGATGGGCGGGCAGGTACTTCGGCATCGCCTCGTCGGACCGCATCTCCCAGCACCCGCCGCTGCACTTCGATCTTTCCACGTTCGACATCTTCGGCACGCTCTGGGCCGGGGCCGAGTTGCATCTGGTGCCCCAGGAGCTGAATCTCCTGCCGCACAGGCTCGCGCAGTTCATCCGCGAAGCCCGGCTCACGCAGTGGTTCTCGGCACCCTCGGTCCTCAATCTGATGGCGAAATTCGATGTCGTCGCCCAAGGCGACTTTCCGGACCTGCGGCGGGTGATGTGGTGCGGCGAGGCGATTCCCACGCCCACCCTGATCCATTGGATGCGGCGTCTGCCGCACGTGCGCTTCACCAATCTTTACGGTCCCACGGAAGCCACCATCGCGAGCAGCTGCTACACGGTCCCGCGTTGTCCGGGCGACGAGCGCGAGCCGATTCCCATTGGCAGCGCTTGCGAGGGCGAGGAGTTGCTGGTGCTCGACAGCCGGCTGCAGCCCGCAGCCCCGGGCGATATCGGCGACCTCTACATCCGCGGTGTTGGATTGAGCCCGGGCTACTGGCGTGATCCGGAAAAGACCGGCAGCGTGTTTCTGCCGTATCCCGGCGGAGCGGATCCACGCGATCGCATTTACAAGACCGGCGATCTGGCGCGCCGCGGCGACGACGGCCTGTTCTATTTCCTGGGCCGTGCCGACACGCAGATCAAGAGCCGGGGCTACCGGATCGAGCTGGGCGAGATCGAGGCCGCGCTTCACTCGCTACCGACCTTGCAGGAGAGCGCTGTGGTCGCGATCCAATCCGAAGGCTTCGAAGGATGGCTGATCTGCTGCGCCTACGTTCCGGCACCGGATCGCGACGTTTCCGCCGAAAACCTGCGCAAGAGCCTGGCCGTGCTGCTACCCGGCTATATGCTCCCTTTGCGCTGGATGCGCCACGATGCGATGCCCAAGAACGCCAACGGCAAGATCGACCGCCCCCGACTGAAGAATGCGTTCCTCGTTGCCGAATCCCGCCAGGCACAGATGAACGCGCCCTCGCCCCGTGACAGCCGCAGGGTCGATCGCGTGGTCGGCGCGGCGTCCGGACGAAGCTAGAGGAGCATTGAATGACCGATACGAACGCGATCATCCAGCGCCTCGGCACTGTGTTCGTCGAGAGTCTCCACATCGAGGCACCGTCCGAGGACACCGATCTATTCGAGACCGGCATTCTCGACTCGTTCCAGCTGGTGGAGTTGCTGCTGCAGATCGAGCAGCGTTTCGGTTTCCAGATCAAGATCGACGACATCGACCTCGACGATTTGCGCACGCTCGCGCGAATCGCCCGGCTGGTGGCCCGCGCTGCGGAGACCGCGTCTCAGACCGCTCGGCCGTCTTCCTCCGAGGTCCGGCAGGACGCGGCGAATCAGGAAAGGAACCCGTCGGAACTCCGGGACATGACGACCGGCTGAGCTGCCATGGCCACGCTTCGCGCCTTTGCCGAGGACGATATCCCCGCTGTTGCCGCGCTCTTCGGGCGCGTATATCCGGAGCAGCGCCGGACTTCACCGGCCGCGTGTGAAGCCTACTTCCGGGAGATTCTCTTCAACAATCCCTGGCGCGACCTTGACCTGCCCTCCTGGGTGGCCGAGGAGGATGGCCGCATGGCCGGCTTTGCGGGAGTGATGCCTCGGCGCATGCTTTTCCGCGGACAACCGATCCGTGT
>DATHHS010000279.1:0-17245 GCA_035317085.1 Burkholderiales bacterium | reverse complement strand
CCGAGGAGGCGGCCGCAGTCGAGGTGAGCTACTACCACGAAGATGGACAGGATGAGCACAGCTGGGTGTTCGTCGGTCCAACGCCGGAATCGATCCGCGATATGCAGCGCAGGCGCATGATCGACGACCTTTCGGCGCTGCTCGGCCGCCACTTCGGCGATGCCGAGATCGGCGAAGTCACCGCTCTCGTCAATCAGGTGTTCGCCCGTCGTACAGCCGAGGGGCCTCAGGACCGAACTCAGACGCGTTCGACCGGCGCCTCTGGAAAAAAGCACCTGCACTAGAGGCAGCCAGTAGGGAGTGGGTCCGCCTGTAAAAAGGCGCCCCGTAGTCTTGCCTCGGAACCCTTTGATTTCCTAAAGTATTACATTCAGTTTACACTGTAATACTCTAATTAATATAGAGTTATGTTATATCAAAGCTGATTCTAGAAAAGCCATCTTAAGTCCCTGTTGTAGCTAAAAAATCCCCAGTTTACAGCTTGACCGTCCCTTCCGTTTCCTCTACAGTGGTGAAAAGTAGAGTTTAGTGGGGAATCGTGGTGTTCTGTTTCACCACTGGAAGGGGGTTCGTTGTTTCAAGGGGCGACAGAGTTGAGTCTCGACGCCAAGGGCAGGCTCGCGGTGCCTGCCCGGTATCGGGACGCATTGTTATCGGGAGGTCGCGCGGTGGTTCTCACCGCCCATCCCGATAGTTGTCTGCTTCTCTATCCCCGAGTCGCCTGGGAGCCGATAGGCGCAAGAGTCCAGGCGCTCTCCAGCTTCAATGAACAAGCCCGTTGGTGGCAGCGCTTGCTGGTCGGCTTCGCCGAAGAACTTGAGCCCGACGCTCAAGGGCGCATCCTCGTGTCGCCTGCGTTGCGAAAGTTCGCCGAACTCAAAAAAGACGTGATGCTGGTGGGGCAGGGAAGCCATTTCGAGATTTGGGATGTCGCCGCATGGGATGACCGACTTACGCGGGCCCTTGCGCAAGTGGGCACTAACCCACCCCTTGGCACCGAAAACTTCTCGCTGTGAACGCCAATGCACACCTCCCCGTTCTCCTCCACCCGGCAGTCGACGCGCTCTCGATCGAATCGCGACGCGACGGCACGTTCGTGGACGCGACGTTCGGCAGAGGCGGTCACAGCCTTCTGATATTGCAGCGGCTCGCCTCTCACGGCCGGCTGATCGCGATCGACCGGGATCCGGAGGCGGTCGCTGCTGCGCACGAGATTCGCGACCCGCGCTTCACGCCGGTCCACGCGCCCTTCAGCGAATTGGGGGTGACGCTGGCCGCGCTGTGCGCGGGCGGCGTCGACGGAGTGCTGTTCGATCTGGGCGTGTCCTCGCCTCAGCTCGACGACATGCAGCGCGGTTTCAGTTTCCGCTTCGACGCTCCGCTCGACATGCGCATGGACCCTACGCGGGGCACGAGCGCAGCCGAGTGGCTCGAGCGGGCAGATGAGGCGGAGATCAGGGAGGTATTGAGCGGCTATGGCGAAGAACGGTTTGCTAAACAGATTGCAAAGGCGATTGTTGCTGCTCGGCGAAGAGGGCCTCTCCGGCGGACCGGGGAACTTGCCGCTCTCGTGGTTGCGGCCGTCCGGACGCGTGAACCGGGGAAGGATCCGGCGACGCGGACGTTTCAAGCTATACGGATTCACGTCAATCAGGAGCTTGAGGAGTTGTCGCTAGCGCTCCCGCAAGCGCTGGCCGCGCTCAAACCCTCGGGGCGGCTGGTCGTGATCAGCTTTCATTCGCTCGAAGACCGTATCGTGAAGAACTTCATGCGCGGGGCGGCGCGACCCGCGTTGCCCGAGCGCCTGCCGGTGAGGGCCCGGGATCTTCCGTCTCCGAAACTGCGCGTCATCGGTCGACCGGTAAAACCGGGCGCCGAAGAAGTCCGGGCCAATCCTCGTGCGAGAAGCGCGGTGCTGCGCGTCGCCGAAAAACCCGCCTGAACCGTCATGACCCGATTGAACCTGCTCCTCGTAGTCGTTTTGACCGCATGCGCGCTCGGTTTGGTGACGTCGCAACACCAAGCGCGCAAGCTCTTCGTGGAGCTCGAGCAGGAGCAGGAACGTTCGCGCCAGCTCGAGGTCGAATACGGCCAGCTGCAGCTCGAAGCAAGTACGTGGGCGGTGCACGCACGCGTCGAACGCATCGCCAGCCGCCAGTTGCACATGCGTACCCCCGACGCGAAACGCCTCCGGATCGTCCAGCGGCAGGAGGCGGCGAAATGAATTTCGCCGCCAGTCCGGTCCTCGCGCTCACTCTGCCCACTTGGCGTTCGCGGTTCCTGCTCTACCTCTTCATCACGTGCTTCGGCTTGCTGCTTTGCCGCGCCGTTTACCTCCAGGGTCTGAACAACGATTTTCTGCAGGCAAAAGGCGAGTCGCGATACAGCCGGGTTATCGAGATTCCGGCGAATCGGGGTCGGATCCTCGATCGCAACGGCGAGGCGCTCGCGATCAGCACGCCAGTCAAGTCGATCTGGGCGATTCCGGGCGAAGTGCACCCGAGCGAACCGCAGCTCGCGCGTCTGGCGTCATTGCTCGAAATGTCGCCGAGGGAAATCGAGAAACGGCTCGCCGACACGGGCCGCGACTTTGCTTTCCTCAAGCGCCAGATACCGCCGGAAGTGGCCGAGCGCGTCGCGGGCTTGCACATCCCCGGTCTGTTTCAGAACCGCGAGTATCGCCGTTACTACCCGAGCGGCGAAGTCATGGCGCACGTGCTCGGATTCACCGGAGCGGACGATGTCGGTCAAGAAGGAGTCGAACTCGCCTTTCAGGACGGACTGGCCGGCAAGTCCGGCAGCCGCCGCGTGATCAAGGACCGGCTCGGCCAGACCGTCGAGGACGTCGAGTCGATCAAGAGTGCGCAAGACGGACACGATCTCGCGCTCGCCCTGGATCTCCGCATACAAAATCTAGCCTTCAGCCAGCTGAAAGCCGCGGTCGCTCAACACCGGGCGAAGGCGGGCGGGATCGTAGTGCTCGATGTCGATACGGGCGAGCTGCTTGCGCTCGCCAATTTCCCGACCTACAACCCCAACAACCGCAACAAACTCGCTGGCGAGCAACTCCGCAACCGCGCGCTGACCGATACATTCGAACCGGGCTCGACGCTCAAACCTTTTACCGTTGCGCTCGCGCTGGAAGCGGGGCGGGTGAGGCCGGACTCCGTAATCCAGACCGGGCCGGGAACTTTCAGCATCGGCGCGGCCACCATCCACGACGCGCACGTAGAACGATCGCTGACCGTGTCACAGATCATCCAGAAGTCTTCCAATGTTGGCGCGGCAAAGATCGCACTCAGTCTTCCTGCGGAATCGATGTGGGAAATGTTCCGCAACGTGGGTTTTGGCGCCGTACCGGGCCTGGGCTTTCCCGGGGAGGCCGCGGGAAAGCTCCGGCCTTATCGGAGCTGGCGCCCGATCGAGCAGGCGACGATGTCTTTCGGGCACGGCATTTCGGTATCGCTCGTGCAGATCGCCCGCGCCTACAGCGTGTTTGCGCGTGACGGGGAACTGGTCCCGCTCTCCTTGCTCCGCGTGGATGTGCCTCCCGCCGGGCAGCGCGTAATGGCTCCGAAGACCGCGCGCGCCGTTCGGGCAATGCTGGAGCTGGCGGTCAACCGCAACGGCACGGCACCCCGCGCGCAGATCATGGGATATCGCGTCGCCGGAAAAACGGGCACTGCCCACAAGCAAGAGAACGGCGCCTATGCCGCCGACAAGTACGTCTCCTCGTTCGTCGGCTTTGCTCCCGCCTCCCACCCGCGCCTCGTGATCGCGGTGATGATCGACGAGCCCTTGGCCGGCGGGTACTACGGCGGGACAGTGGCGGCACCGGTATTCGCACAGGTCATGGCCGGGGCGCTGCGCGTGCTCGACGTGCCGCCCGACGGACCGATGCAGCCGATCGACTTGCCTCCCGAAGGCGAGGAAGTAAAGGAAAGCGTTTAGGTGTGCGAGACCAAGTCGAATACATCCAGCAGCGGCTCGCCGCGCAAGGAGCGCGCATGACAGGTCTTGCTGTCGACAGCCGCGACCTTGCCCCGGGAGAGGTGTTTCTTGCCTATCCCGGTGCGCGCCAGGACGGGCGTGACTTCATTCCGGGAGCACTCGAGCGCGGAGCCGCCGCCGTTCTGTGGGAGCGCAAAGGCTTCGAATGGAACGCCGCCTGGCAGTTGCCCAACCTGGGAGTCGACGATCTGCGCGGACTCGCCGGTCTTCTTGCGCACGAAGTCTACGGGCGTCCCTCGGAGAGACTCTGGACGATAGGCGTCACAGGAACCAACGGCAAGACCTCATGCAGCCATTGGATTGCCCAGGCGTGCGGCGCTTGCGGCGCTCGAACCGCCGTAGTTGGCACGCTCGGTACGGGCTTTCCGACCCTGCCGGGAAGCAAGGAGCCGGGAAGACTCGATATCGGACTCAATACCACGCCGGACGCGGTCGCGTTGCATCGTTCGCTGGCGAAGCTCCTTGCCGCAGGGGCGCAGGGTGTGGCGATGGAAGTCACCTCGATCGGCCTGGATCAGGGGCGCGTCAACGGCGTCGCTTTCGGGGCGGCGCTATTCACCAATCTTTCGCGTGACCATCTCGACTATCACGGCGACATGGAGAACTACGCGCGCGCGAAGCAGCGCCTGTTCGAAACGCCGAGGCTGAAGCATGCCGTGCTCAATATGGACGACGTGCAGGGCGTGCACCTTGCTCGCGTCCTGGCCGGGCGCGGCCTCAACCGCGCAGGCTACAGCTGTTTCGCGGGGGTCGCCGCCCGCTCGGGACTCGAGCGCTACGCCGAAGCACACGCGATCGAGGTGTCGCCGAAGGGAATCGCGTTCGGCGTGAAGAGCTCCTGGGGCGAGGCGCGCGTCCAAAGCGCCATGCTCGGCCGCTTCAATGTGTCCAATCTGCTGGGGGTCCTCACGACCATGCTCGTGTCGGGAGTGCCTCTGGATCGCGCTACTGCGGCGCTCGCGGATCTGCAACCTGTCGCGGGGCGCATGCAGCGGCTCGGTGGGAGTGGCAAGCCTCTCGTCGTGGTCGACTACGCGCACACGCCCGATGCGCTTGAGAAAACCCTTGTGGCGCTGAAAGACGTTGCCCGCGCGAGCGACGGGCGTCTCGTGGCGGTGTTCGGCTGCGGGGGCGACCGCGATCGCGGCAAAAGACCGCTCATGGGGGCAGTCGCTTCGCGCCATGCCGATTCGATCGTGGTGACGAGCGACAATCCGCGCGGCGAGGACCCCGCCGCCATCATCGCCGAAATCACCGCGGCGATCCCCGTGGCACACGAATCGATAGAGGATAGACGCGCGGCGATCGCACATGCCGTCGCTTCTGCAAGCGACCACGATGTCGTGCTCATCGCCGGAAAGGGTCACGAGACCTACCAGGAGATCGCCGGCCGCAGACTGCCTTTCTCCGACGCGCTCGAAGCAAAAGAAGCGCTCGCGCGATGGAGCCGATGATGAGCTTGCGCGAAGCCGCGACCGCGATCGGCGCGCGCGTCATCGGTGAGGATGTCCGCTTCGATTCGGTGTCCACCGACAGCCGGACGCTCCAGCGGGGCGCGCTGTTCGTCGCCTTGAGCGGCGAGCGCTTCGATGGACGCAGATTCATCGGGTCCGCGAAAGAACGCGGTGCCGCCGCGGCGATAGTTGCGGAAGAACAAAGTTCAGGGACGACGGATCGAGAATTGCCGCTCGTCGTGGTGAACGACACGCGCCTCGCGCTCGGGCGACTGGCCGCGCATTGGCGCGGGCGCTTCGATATCCCGCTCATTGCGGTCACGGGTTCGAACGGCAAGACCACGGTGAAGGAGATGATCGCTGCGATCCTGCGCGCGCACTTCGGCGAGATGCACGCGCTCGCGACCGAGGGAAACCTCAACAACGATATCGGCCTGCCGCTGACGCTGTTGAACCTGCGCCTCAGCCATCGCGCAGCGGTGGTCGAGATGGGGATCAATCACCCGGGGGAAACAGCCGCCCTCGCGGCCATTGCGAGCCCGACGGTGGCACTGGTGAACAACGCCCAGCGCGAACACCAGGAGTTCATGAAGGGCGTGGCAGAAGTCGCGCGCGAGCACGGCGCGGTGTTCGCAGCCCTGCGGCCCGAGGGCACGGGGGTGATCAATGCGGACGACGAATTCTCCGGTTATTGGCGCGAACTTCTTGCAGGGAGGCGCGTTCGGGACTTCGGACTCGACAAACCTGCGCAAGTAGGAGGCCGCCACCGCTTTACGAACTTCGGAAGCGAGATAGAACTGCGCGCTCCGGAGGGCGCGACGAGAGTCGAGCTCCATGTCGACGGCCGACACAACGTCCTGAACGCCTTCGCCGCCGCTGCGTGCGCTCTGGCGGCAGGTGCAAGCCTTGACGCGGTGACGCGAGGCCTTGCGGCGTTCCGTCCGGTCGGCGGACGCATGCAGCGCCGGACCACCCAATCGGGGGCAGCGCTTATCGACGACAGCTACAACGCCAATCCGGATTCGGTGCGCGCCGCGATCGACGTGCTCGCGGCGGAAAGAGGTGCGAAATTTCTCCTGCTCGGGGACATGGGGGAGGTGGGTGAGCGCGGAATGGAATTTCACGAGGAGATCGGCCGCTATGCGCGCGAGCGCGGCATAGATCGACTGTATGCCACAGGAGCGCTGTCCCGCGCCTGCGTCGCGGCCTTCGGAGAAGGGGCCCGACACTTCGCCACCGTGGAGGACTTGATCGCCGCGGCTCAAGGGGAACTGCGGCCGCAGACCACGGTGCTCGTAAAGGGATCGCGCTTCATGCGCATGGAGCGTGTCGTCCAGGCGCTGGCCGGTGAATCATCGTCGGCAGGAGGGCACTAGATGCTGCTCGCTCTTACACAATGGCTCGCCCAGGACGTGCGCGCGTTCAACGTTTTTCAATACATCACGCTGCGCGCGGTGCTCGCCACGCTCACCGCGCTCGCGATCTCGCTGTTTGCCGGGCCGCTGGTGATCCGCAAGCTCACCGCCTACAAGATCGGCCAGGCGGTGCGCAATGACGGTCCCCAATCCCACCTGACCAAGGCGGGCACGCCAACCATGGGCGGAGCGCTCGTACTGCTCTCCATCCTGATCACCACGCTCTTGTGGTCGGATCTCTCCAATCGCTTCGTGTGGGTCGTGCTGGCGGTGACTTTCGGATTCGGCGCGGTCGGCTGGATCGACGACTACCGCAAGGTCGTCCGGCGGGATCCGAAGGGATTGGCGAGCCGCTGGAAATTCTTCTGGACGGCGCTGATCGCGTTGATCGCCGCGGTCTACCTTGCCTTCGCGGTGCCCGCGTCCTCGAGCGCCAAGCTGCTGGAGCTGTTCATGCAGTGGGTGAACAGCGGGCTTCTCGTCGACTTGCCACCCAAGGCCGACCTGATCGTGCCTTTTTTCAAGAACGTCGCCTACCCGCTGGGCGTGTTCGGATTCATCACGCTCAGCTTTTTCGTGATCCTCGGCACGAGTCACGCCGTCAACATGACCGACGGCCTCGACGGCCTTGCCATCATGCCGGCAGTGATGGTGGGCAGCGCTCTGGGAGTTTTCGCCTACGTGGTCGGCAACACGGTGTACGCGAAGTACCTGCTGTTTCCCTACATCCCGGGCGCGGGCGAGCTCACCGTGTTCTGCGCGGCATTGGCCGGAGCGGGTCTGGGTTTCCTCTGGTTCAACGCCTACCCGGCCGACGTCTTCATGGGCGATGTGGGCGCGCTTTCGCTGGGCGCGGCGCTCGGCACGGTCGCGGTGATCGTCCGGCAGGAGATCGTTCTTTTCATCATGGGCGGCGTGTTCGTCGCCGAAACGCTCTCGGTGATGCTCCAGGTGCTCTATTTCAAGTGGAGCGGCGGCAAGCGCATTTTCCGAATGGCGCCGCTGCATCACCACTATGAGCTCTCCGGCTGGAAGGAGTCTCAGGTCGTCGTGCGCTTCTGGATCATCACCATGATGCTGGTGCTGTTCGGTCTGTCAACTTTGAAGCTGCGGTGAATTTCGCAGGCAGAGAGGTGCTGGTGCTCGGTTTGGGTGACACGGGTTTGTCGATGGCCAAATGGCTCGCGCGCCAAGGCGCGTCGGTGCGAGTCGCCGATACGCGCGCCGAACCGCCGCGGCTCGCCGAACTCAGGCGCTCGCTACCGTCTGTTCCAGCCCATTGCGGCCCGTTTCGGGACGAGATATTCGCGGATGTCGATCTCCTCGCCGTCAGCCCGGGCGTGCCGCTCGCCGAAGCCCCCGTGCGTCGCGCACTCGGTGCGGGCGTGGAGATCGTGGGCGATATCGAGCTGTTCGCGCAGGCGCTCCCGGAGCGTCACCCGCAGATCATCGCGGTGACGGGCACCAACGGCAAGAGCACCGTGACCTCGCTCGCCGGCGCAATGGCCAGAGCGGCGGGGGCCGACTGCGAGGTCGCCGGCAACATCGGGCCGGCCGTCCTGGACGCGCTCATGCGTCGTGAGGACGAGGGACGCGTCGCGGGCCTCTGGGTGCTGGAGCTTTCGAGCTTCCAGCTGGAAACAACACGCTCCTTGTCCGCAGACGCAGCCACGGTCCTCAACATCACCGAAGACCATCTCGACCGCTACCGCGGCATCGAGGAATACGCGGGCGCCAAGGCGCGGATTTTCTCGGGCGACGGCGTTCAGGTGCTGAATCGAGACGATCCGCGCAGCTTGTCCATGGCACTGTCCGGACGGAAAACGATTACCTTCGGCCTCGACGCCCCACGGCGCGGGGAAGACTGGGGTCTGCTGGAGCGCGGTGCCGAGCCCTGGCTTGCGCAAGGCGCGCACGCGCACCTCGCGGTGCGGGAAATGAAACTCCCCGGACTGCACAACGCCGGCAACGCCCTCGCCGCCCTCGCGCTTTGCCGCGCTCTCGATCTGCCGCTGCAGCCCCTGCTCGCCGCGCTGCGCGAATTCAAGGGGCTCCCGCACCGCGTCGAGCTGGTCGGAGAATCGGACAGCGTGCGCTGGTTCGACGACTCCAAGGGCACCAACGTCGGTTCGACGGTTGCAGCGCTCGCCGGGCTCTCGCACGGCGACGCAAAGGTGATCCTCATCGCCGGCGGCGACGGCAAGGGGCAGAACTTTTCGCCCTTGAAAGGTGCTGTGGCGCGTTCGGCACGGGCACTCGTCCTCATCGGCCGCGACGCGCCGCTGATCGAGGCGGCGGTCGCGGGAGCAGGCGTTCCGGTGCGACGCGCCGCGTCCATGGACGAGGCCGTGGCGCAGGCCGCGCAGGCCGCGCACCCGGGCGACTCGGTACTGCTATCGCCCGCCTGCGCGAGCTTCGACATGTTCCGTGACTACCGCCATCGCGGCGAAGTGTTTCGCCACGCGGTGGAAAGAAGGATCGATGCTTCGAAGCATTAGCCCGGGCCGCTCGCCGCTCGCCGAATACGACAGCGGCGTCCTGTGGGCGGCGCTCCTGTTGCTCACTTTCGGCTTGGTGATGGTGTATTCCGCGTCGATCGCGATGGCGGAGGCGAGCAGCTTCACCGGAGGCCGGTCGGCGTTTTTCCTTCAGAGACACGCGCTTTTCCTCGCCGCGAGCGTCTTCGCGGGAATGCTCGCCTTCCAGGTGTCCCTGCGGCAGTGGCAGCAGGCGGCGCCGTGGTTGTTTCTGCTCGGCGTTGCGCTGCTCGTACTGCTGCTCGTTCCGGGGCTCGGCCGCGAGGTGAACGGCGCGCGGCGCTGGCTCTCGCTGGGGGTTGCAAACCTGCAGCCCTCCGAATTCATGAAGCTGTTCGTCGTCCTCTACGCGGCCGACTACACGGTGCGCAAGCTCGCGCTGATGCACAGTTTCAGGCGCGGGCTGCTCCCGATGTTCGCGGTGATGCTCGGGGTCGGCTGGCTTCTGCTGCGCGAGCCGGATTTCGGCGCATTTGTCGTAATCACAGCGATTGCCACGGCGATTCTCTTCCTCGGCGGAATGAACGGCACGTGGTTCGCCGGATTGCTCGTGATGATGGCAGTGGGCTTCGTCGGCCTGGTCGTCTCTTCTCCTTATCGCATGCAGCGCATCTTCGGATTCATGGATCCCTGGTCGGATCCCTTCGGACGCGGCTATCAGCTCTCGCACGCGTTGATCGCGTTTGGCCGCGGCGAGTGGTTCGGCGTAGGACTGGGCGCAAGCGTCGAGAAGCTCCTCTATCTCCCCGAGGCACATACGGACTTCCTGCTCGCGGTGATCGGCGAAGAACTGGGATTTGCGGGCGTGATTGCGGTGATCGCGCTGTTCTCCTGGCTGGTCCTTCGGGCCTTCGCCGTCGGGCGCCAGGCAGTGGCCCTCGAGCGCCCATATCCGGCGCTAGTGGCGCAGGGAATCGCGGTTTGGTTCGGGGCTCAGTCGTTCATCAACATGGGCGTGAACATGGGCGTGCTCCCGACCAAGGGCCTCACCCTTCCGTTCATGAGCTTCGGCGGGAGCGGCCTGCTCGCCAATTGCATGGCGCTCGCGGTGCTGCTGCGAATCGACTGGGAGAACAGGCAACTCATGCGAGGCGCACGCGTATGAGGCGCGAACCGCCCGGCCCAACGGAAATGAAACTACCGTGCAAAGAACGATCATGATCATGGCGGGCGGCACCGGCGGCCACGTTTTTCCCGGTCTCGCCGTGGCGCACTACCTTCGTGAAGCCGGCTGGCGCGTGGTGTGGCTCGGGGCAAAGACAGGGATGGAAGCGACCCTGGTCCCCAAGCATGGCTACGACATGGCTTGGGTGAGCTTTTCGGGACTGCGCGGCAAAGGTCCGGCGGCGCTCTTTCTGCTGCCCACGAAGTTGCTCCTTGCGTTCTGGCAAAGCGCGCGCGCGATCCTGACTGCGCGTCCCGATGTCGTCCTCGGCATGGGCGGATACATGTCGTTCCCGGGCGGAATGATGGCGGCGCTCCTCGGCAAGCCGCTCGTCGTCCACGAACAAAACTCCATACCGGGACTTGCCAACAAGGTGCTGGCGAACGTCGCCGACCGGGTCCTGTGCGCATTCCCCGGAGCCCTCAAACGCGGAACAGTAACCGGCAACCCGGTGCGGCCGGAGATTGCAGCGATTGCGGCCCCGCAGAGTCGCTACGCCGGGCGCTCAGGCCCGCTTCGCATGCTGGTCGTCGGCGGCAGTCTCGGCGCAAAGGCCCTGAACGACATCGTTCCTCGAGCCATAGCGCTCATTCCAGACGCGCAGCGAGCGCTCGTGACCCATCAGTCGGGCGCGCAGCACGTCGAATCGCTGCGGCAGTCCTACTCCGCAGCCGGCGTATCCGCAAAAACGCCCGCCTTCATCGAGGACATGGCCGCGGCCTATGCCGAGGCGGACCTCGTCGTGTGCCGCGCCGGGGCAACCACGGTCGCCGAGATCGCCGCCGCCGGCGTGGCGAGCATTCTCGTTCCCTACCCGCACGCGGTGGACGACCACCAGACGGCCAACGCGCGCTTTCTCACCGATGCGGGCGCCGCGGTCCTCTTGCCGCAAAGCGAGCTCAGCGCCGAACGGCTTGCGGGGCTGCTCACCGGGTTCGATCGCGTGCGGCTGAGCGACATGGCCAGGCGCGCCCGGTCGCTGGCCAGGCCCGACGCCACGTCGGTGGTCGCGATGGTTTGCGCGGACCTTGCCCGATGAAGCACAAGGTCAAGCGCATCCACTTTGTCGGCATCGGCGGCAGTGGAATGAGCGGCATCGCGGAGGTGTTACTCAACCTGGGTTACCAGGTGAGCGGTTCGGACCTCGCTGCCAACGCGGCGACCGAGCGTCTGGCAGGTCTCGGGGCAAAAGTTGTACTCGGACACAACGCCGACAACATCGCATCGGCGGACGCCGTGGTCGTGTCCTCGGCGGTGACACCGGACAACGTCGAGGTCCTGGCCGCCCAGGCGAAGCGTGTTCCGGTTGTGCCGCGCGCCCTGATGCTCGCTGAGCTCATGCGCCTGAAGCAAGGCATCGCGATTGCCGGAACCCACGGCAAGACCACCACCACGAGCCTCGTGGCGAGCGTGCTCGCCGAGGGTGGACTGGACCCCACATTCGTGATCGGCGGAAGGCTGGTCAGCGCGGCCACCAACGCACGGCTGGGGACCGGCGAGTTCATCGTCGTCGAGGCCGACGAATCCGACGCTTCCTTTCTCCATCTGCAACCCGTGGCCGCGGTGGTGACCAATATCGACGCCGACCACATGGAAACTTATCAGCACGATTTTTCGCGGCTGAAGCAGGCGTTCGTCGGCTTTTTACAGAACCTGCCTTTCTACGGCAGCGCCATCGTCTGCACCGACGACGCCAACGTGCGCGAAATCCTGCCCCGCGTTTCGAAGCCGATCGTGACCTACGGGATGCGCGAGGACGCGATGGTACGGGGCACCGAGATCGTCGCCGGGGACCGCATGCGCTTCAGGGCTTTGCGCGAAGGCGCAGCGCCCTTGGATATCACGCTCAATCTTCCGGGACTGCACAACGTGCAGAACGCGCTCGCCGCCATCGCAGTGGCGACCGAGCTGGGCGTTTCCGACGTGGCGATCCGAAAGGCGCTCGCCGAATTCCGCGGCGTCGGCAGGCGCTTCCAGCGTTACGGCGAAGTTCCGCTTTCGCCGAACGGCAAGTCGCCGGGGACCTTCACTCTGGTCGACGACTATGGACACCACCCGGTCGAGATGCGCGCGACGCTCGACGCGGCGCGCGGCGCTTTTCCCGGCCGGCGCATCGTGCTCGCCTTCCAGCCCCACCGCTACACGCGTACGCGCGACCTGTTCGAGGATTTTGTAAAGGCCCTTTCGGGAGTGGACGCGCTGGTGCTCGCGGAAGTCTATCCGGCGGGCGAGGCGCCGATCGTTGCTGCCGACGGGCGCGCGCTTGCCCGCGCGATCCGCGTCGCCGGCAAGACCGAGCCCGTCTTCGTCGAGAAAATCGCCGACATGCCCGACGCCATACGCAAGGTCGTGCGCGCGGGTGACGTCGTGCTGACCATGGGGGCGGGTTCGATCGGCGGCGTGCCTGCGGCGCTCGCCGGGACCGGAAGATGAAGATGACCGAGCCGATCGACCGATCCGGCGTCGCGCTGCGCGGTTCCGTGCGGCTGAACGAACCGATGGCGAAGCACGTCAGTTGGCGCGCTGGTGGCCTCGCCGCGCAAGCCTACAACCCGGCCGACCGCCAAGATCTTGCCGTGTTTCTCGCGACGCTACCCGAGAGCGAAGCGGTCTGCTTCGTGGGTCTCGGGAGCAATCTGCTGGTGCGCGACGGCGGCTTTCGCGGAACGGTCGTGCTGATGCACAGCCCGCACGGGGAGATGCGCGTCGAAGGCGATTCCCTCTACGCGGAGGCGAGCGTCGCCTGTCCCAAGGTGGCGCGGTTTGCTGCGACGCACGGCTTCGAGGGAGCGGAGTTTCTTGCCGGAGTACCCGGCACGGTCGGCGGGGCGTTGGCGATGAACGCCGGTTGCTATGGATCGGAGACCTGGGACGTCGTCGCGAAGGTTTTGACGATGTCGCACGCCGGGAAACTGAACGAGCGCAAGCCGTCCGATTTCGCGACGGCTTATCGCCGCGTCGAGTTGCGCGGATCAAAACTCGGCGAAGACGAATGGTTTCTCGCTGCGTGGTTCCGTTTCCGCGGCGGAGACGAGAAGCGTGCCCGAACGCGCATCAAGGAACTGCTCGCGATGCGTATCGCCACGCAGCCCCTCGACCTTCCGAATGCCGGTTCGGTATTCCGCAACCCGCCTGGAGAGCACGCCGCGCGCCTGGTCGAGGCGTGCGGGCTCAAGGGCTACGAAATCGGCGGTGCCCGGATCTCCGAGAAGCACGCCAATTTCATCGTCAACCCGAAAGGCAGGGCGCGCGCCGCGGACATCGAAGCGCTGATCGAGCACGCGCGCAAAGCCGTGAAGGAACGCTTCGGCATCGAGTTGGTTCCCGAGGTGAAAATCATCGGGGAGGCCGCATGAAGGTGAGCGACTTTGGAAAGGTCGCCGTGCTGATGGGCGGGCGCTCCGCTGAGCGGGCTGTCTCGCTCAAAAGCGGCTCGATGATATTGGCCGCTCTAAGGAAAAAAGGCGTCGACGCGCACGCCTTCGACCCCAAGGAACGCGGTCTGGAGACGCTCGCCGCCGAGCGTTTCGCGCGCGCCTTTATTGCGTTGCACGGCCGTTACGGCGAGGACGGGACCGTTCAGGGGGCGCTCGAGCTGTTCGGCATCCCCTACACCGGCTCGGGAGTGCTCGCCAGCGCGCTCGCCATGGACAAATGGCACGCGAAGCTCGTGTGGCAAGCGTGCGGAATTCCGACACCCCGCAGCGAGCTTCTCACGCGCCAGACCGATCTGCAGGGGGTCGCGACGCGGCTCGGGCTGCCTTTGATGGTCAAGCCCGCGAACGAAGGCTCTTCGATCGGGATGACCAAGGTGAAGAACGCCCGCGAACTCCCCGAAGCCTACGCGCTCGCTGCCAACTACGACCGCATAGTGATCGCCGAGGCCTTCGTGGACGGCGTTGAGCTGACCGCTGCGGTTCTCGGGGAGACGCCGCTGCCGCTGATCAAGCTCGAAACGCCCCGTGAATTCTACGACTACGCGGCGAAGTACGACGCGAAGGATACCCGTTACATCATTCCCTGCGGATTGCCGCCCGACTCGGAACGCATCATCCAGGACGAAGCGCTCCGTGCTTTCGGGGCGCTGGGCTGCAGCGGATGGGGTCGCGTGGATCTGATGCTCGACCTCTCGGGAAAGCCCTATTTCCTCGAGGTCAATACCTCACCGGGGATGACCGACCACTCGCTCGTGCCCATGGCGGCGCGTCACGCCGGAGTGTCGTTCGAGGATCTCTGTCTGCGAATTCTCGAATTGGCGCAGCTCAAGGAGGGGGGGAGCGATCGTGTGGGATAACCCGCGCCTCACCAACGCCGCCGCAAACGCGCTCTGCGCGCTTGCGCTCGCCCTCGTCGCCTACGCCGGCGCGCGCGTCCTGTTTCAATCCCCCGTATTTTCACTCAAGACCATCGTTGTGGGGGGTGAACTCCAGCACGTCGAGCGGAGCGAGATCGTCAACGCGCTTCAGGGTCGGGTGAGGGGCACTTTTTTCACCGTGGACCTGGAGGCGGTGCGTGTGCTCTTCGAGGGGATTCCCTGGGTGCGCCACGCCGAGTTGCGGCGTGGATGGCCGGACCGCCTGGAAGTGCGCATCGAGGAGCATGTGGCGCTTGCACGCTGGGGGCAAAGAGGCGAGCCGGGACTGGTGAATACGCATGGAGAGCTCTTCCCCGGGCGGAGCGACGCGCCGCTGCCGGTGCTCTCAGGGCCCGCCGGCAGCGAGAGCGAAGTCGCGCACCGCTACCTCACTTTCCGTGATTTGCTTGTCCCTCTCGCCGTCGAACCCAGGCAGGTACTGCTCAGCTCTCGACTGTCGTGGCAAATCAAGCTCTCCAACGGGCTCACCATACAGCTCGGACGCGACTCGGACAAAGACCGCGTCGACGGCCGTCTTGCCAGGCTCGTCTCCGTATACCCGCAGACCCTCGGTGAGTCCCGGCAGCGTCCCGACTACGTTGACCTGCGCTACCCCAACGGGTTTGCGATGCGCGTTCCCGAGACGGTGACGCGCGAATCCCGGAAGCCGGTGCGCAAGCGAGTCTGACATGGCGAGAGAAAGCAAAAATCTCATTGTCGCCCTGGACATCGGCACATCCAAAGTCGTGGCGATGGTGGCGGAGATATTCCCCGATGGACGCATGGACATCATCGGGACGGGCGGTCATGAGTCCAAGGGGCTGAAGAAGGGCGTGGTGGTGAATATCGAGGCAACGGTAAACGCCATCCAGCGCACTCTCGAAGAGGCGGAATTGATGGCCGACTGTAAGATCGAGCGCGTCTTCACCGGGATCGCCGGCAGCCACATCAAGAGCTTCAACTCCACGGGGATGGTGGCGATCAAGGACAAGGAGGTGATGCCCATCGACGTCGAGCGCGCGATCGAGACGGCGCGCGCCATGCCGATTCCGACCGACCAGCAGGTGCTGCACATCCTCACCCAGGAATTCATCATCGACGGCCAGGACGGAGTGCGCGAGCCGCTCGGCATGAGCGGAGTGCGGCTCGAGGTGAAAGTGCACATCGTCACCGGCGCCGTCTCCGCCGCGCAGAATATCGTCAAGTGCGTGCGCCGCTGCGGGCTAGAAGTGAACGACCTGATCCTGCAGCCGCTCGCGTCTTCGCTTGCGGTACTGACCGAGGATGAGAAGGAACTCGGGGTGTGCCTGGTCGACATCGGCGGCGGAACGAGCGACATCGCAGTGTTCCGCGAAGGCGCGATCCGCCATACGGCCGTGGTCCCGATTGCAGGCGATCAGATCACCAATGACATCGCGATGGCGCTGCGCACCCCCACTGCGGAAGCCGAAGAACTCAAGGTCCGCCACGGCTGCGCGTTGAGGCAGCTCGCCGAAGCGGGCCAGATGATCGAGGTCGCGGGCGTGGGCGACCGTCCGCCCCGGATGCTTTCGCGCCAGACGCTCGCCGAGGTCATCGAGCCCCGCGTCGAGGAGCTGTATTCCCTCATTCAGCAGGTGCTGCGCGATTCCGGTTACGAGGAGCTTTTGTCATCGGGAGTCGTGCTCACCGGGGGCTCCGCCGTGATGCAGGGCATGGTGGAACTCGGCGAGGAGATTTTCCACATGCCGGTGCGGCTCGGCATCCCCCGTTACACCGGCTCACTGTCGGATGTGGTCCGCAGCCCGCGTTACGCCACCGGGGTCGGCCTCCTGCTCGAAGGCGTGGTGCAAACGCAGCGCGGACTCATCGCGCGGCAGGGCGGGTCTCTGAAGCAAATCGCAAAAAGGATGCGCCAATGGTTTCAACGGAATTTTTAAAAGTGCAGGGGCAGGGGTTTTCCAATTTCATCCCGGAAGGAGATCAGCATGTTTGAAGTCGTCGAAAACACAGCGAGCGGCACCGTGATCAAGGTAATCGGTGTCGGAGGCGCGGGCGGCAATGCCGTCGATCACATGATCCGAAACGGCGTGGCCGGTGTCGAGTTCATCACCGCCAATACCGACGGGCAGGCGCTGTCGCGGACCCAGGCGAAGAGCCAGATCCAGCTCGGATCGACGGGACTGGGCGCGGGGGCCAAGCCCGAGGCCGGGCGCGCCGCGGCGCTCGAGGCCCGCGAGCAGATCGCCGATGCCCTGCGCGGATCGCATATGGCCTTTATCACTGCCGGAATGGGCGGCGGCACGGGCACCGGGGCCGCCCCGGTGGTC
>DATHHS010000278.1:0-5999 GCA_035317085.1 Burkholderiales bacterium | reverse complement strand
CGCCGCGGTCGCCCAGTATTGCAGGGCTGGTTTTTCGAAATACTTGAAACCGTTCAGACGCGGCGTCAGCCAGTCGCCGCTCGCCACCATCTCCCGCGCGATTTCGGCGTAGCGGCCTTCGTCGGCCTTGACCAGATGACGGTAGCCGAGGTTGCAAAACCAGGCGAACGCGAGCGCGGCGAGCAGTACCAGCAGCTGATTTCGGCTGAGATTGCCTGAAAGGGGAGCCACTGCCTACCCGAGCAGCAGCGCCGCGGCGATTTTGCGCTCTTCGGCCATGAGGATGTTGTAGGTGCGGCAGGCCGCGGGCACGTCCATCACCTCGACGCCGATACCCGCTTCGGTGAGCGGCCGCAGGATTTCGGCGCGGGGAAAGCGCAGACGGTCTCCGGTTCCAAGCAGCAGGATTTCGCTGCCGAGACTGGCGAGCGCGGCGAAGTGCTCCGCGGTGAGTTCTTCGAATCGGCCCGCCTGCCAATCTGAGATGATGCGCTCCGGGAGCACGACCACGCTCTTTTCGATGCGCTTGTCGTTGACCATCACGTAGCCCGGGCCGTAGCCGGTGAAGGTGTTTTGCGCGGTCGGGGTCTCGCGATGCAGTTTCAAGTTTGCCGGTGCTGTAAGTGTCCGGTAACATTATAACTTTTTGCGGCGCAGCGCGGCTCGGAAAAGCCCGCAGCCTTACCGGAATCCCACCGCCCGATGAGAGAGTTTGCCCGTATCAAGCGTCTTCCTCCCTACGTCTTCAACATCACCAACGAGTTGAAGATGGCGGCGCGCCACTCGGGCGAAGACATCATCGACATGAGCATGGGCAATCCCGACGGGCCCACGCCCGCGCACATCGTGGCGAAACTCGTCGAGGCCGCGCAACGCGGCGATACGCACGGCTACTCGGTGTCGAAGGGCATCCCGCGCCTGCGCCGCGCGATCTGCACCTGGTACAAGCGGCGCTACGGCGTTGAGCTCGATGCGGATTCGGAAGCCATCGTCACCATCGGCTCGAAAGAGGGGCTTGCGCACCTGATGCTCGCCTGCCTGGATCGCGGCGATACGGTGCTCGTTCCCAATCCGAGCTATCCGATCCACATCTACGGAGCGATCATCGCCGGCGCCGATATCCGCTCGGTGCGCATGACGGCGGAGGTGGATTTCTTCGAGGAGCTGGAGCGCGCGATCGGCGAGCTGATCCCCAAGCCCAAGATGCTGGTGATCGGGTTTCCTTCCAACCCGACGGCGATGTGCGTCGAACTGGATTTTTTCGAGCGGGTGGTGGCGCTGGCGAAAGCCCACGACATCCTGGTGGTGCACGACCTCGCTTACGCGGACATCACTTTCGACGGCTGGAAGGCGCCTTCCATCATGCAGGTGCCCGGGGCGCGCGACGTGGCGGTGGAGTTCTTCACCATGTCGAAGAGCTATAACATGGCCGGCTGGCGCATCGGCTTCATGGTCGGAAACAAGGATCTCGTGCACGCCCTGGCCCGCATCAAGAGCTACCACGACTACGGCAGCTTCACGCCGATCCAGATCGCTTCGATCGTGGCGCTGGAAGGCCCGCAGGAGTGCGTCGAGGAACACCGCATGAAATACGAAAAGCGCCGCGACGTGATGGTGAAAGGCCTGCACGAAATCGGCTGGAGGGTGGACAACCCCAAGGCTTCGATGTACATCTGGGCGAAGATTCCGGAGGCTTACGCGAAGCTCGGTTCGCTCGAATTCGCCAAGAAGATATTGAAGGATGCGAAAGTCGCGGTGTCGCCGGGCATCGGCTTCGGCGACTACGGCGACGATTACGTGCGGATCGCGCTCATCGAAAACGAGGCCCGCACCCGGCAAGCCGTTCGAGGGATCAAGGACATGTTCCGCAAGGACGGGCTGCTGTGATTCAGATTGTCGAGGTCACCGACGAGAAGGGCGCCGTCGCGGCGCCGGACTGGTTCAGGAAGTCCGAGTCCGTGCACCGCCAGCTTCGCACCGCGCTGCCCTCCGACTACGAAGGCAAGATGAAGCGCGTCTTTGCGGGCGGCGGGCGCATGTGCGTCGCCGTCGAGGGTGCCGAAGTGAGGGGCGTTGCCGTATACCGGCTCTACGAGAACACGTTTAACGGCAGGCAGCTCTATGTTGACGATCTCGTCACCGACGAGAAGCGCCGCTCGGGCGGCGTCGGCCGCACGCTTCTCGGTTATCTCGAGCAAAAAGCGCGCGCCGCCGGCTTCGAGAACCTCGCGCTCGACTCGGGCACGCAGCGCCAGCAGGCGCACAAGTTCTACTTCCGCGAGGGCATGGTAGCCACCGCCTTTCACTTCGGGAAAAAGCTCAAATGAAACCGATCAAGGTCGGCCTGCTCGGCATCGGCACGGTGGGCGGCGGCACCTGGGCGGTGCTCGCGCGCAACCAGGAGGAAATCTCGCGCCGCGCGGGCCGCGGCATCGAGATCAGCGTGGTCGCAGACAAGGAAACCGCGAAGGCGAAAGCGCTCACCGGCGGCAAGGCGCGCGTTACGGCCGACGCCTTCGAGGTGGTGCGCGATCCGGAAATCGACATCGTCATCGAGCTGATCGGCGGCTACGGCGTGGCCAAGGATCTGGTGCTCGCCGCCATCGGTAACGGCAAGCACGTCGTCACCGCCAACAAGGCGCTGCTCGCCATGCATGGCAACGAGATCTTCGCCGCCGCGCAGAAAAAAGGCGTGATGGTCGCCTTCGAGGGCGCGGTCGCGGGTGGAATCCCCATCATCAAGGCGCTGCGCGAGGGACTGACGGCCAACCGTATCGAATGGATCGCCGGGATCATCAACGGCACATCGAATTTCATCCTGTCGGAGATGCGCGACAAGGGGCTTGCGTTCGGGGCGGTGCTGAAGGAAGCGCAGAAGCGCGGTTACGCCGAGGCCGATCCGACCTTCGACATCGAAGGGGTGGACGCCGCGCACAAGCTCACCATCATGGCGGCGATCGCCTTCGGCATCCCGATGCAGTTCGACAAGTGCTACAAGGAAGGCATAGGCAAGCTCACGCAGGAAGACATCCGCTACGCGGAGCAGCTCGGCTACCGCATCAAGCTCCTCGGAATCACCAAGCGCACGGAAGAGGGCGTCGAGCTGCGCGTGCATCCGACGCTGATCCCGACGAAACGCCTCATCGCCAACGTCGAGGGCGTCATGAATGCGGTGCTGGTGAAAGGCGACGCAGTCGGTCCGACGATGTACTACGGCGCGGGCGCGGGCGCCGAGCCGACCGGCAGCGCGGTTGTCGCGGACCTTGTCGACATCACGCGCCTGCATACCGCCGATCCGGAACAGCGCGTGCCGCACCTCGCCTTCCAGCCCGACCGCATGTCGAGCATCAAGGTCCTGCCGATGGAGGCGGTGGTGACTTCCTACTACCTGAGGATGCGGGTGCAGGACCGCCCCGGCGTGCTCGCCGACATCACCCGCATTCTCGCCGACGCGTCGATCTCGATCGACGCGATGATCCAGCGCGAGCCGGCGGAAGGCGAGCAGCAGGTGGACATCATCATGCTCACCCACCTGACGCGCGAGAAGAACATCAACACCGCGATCGGCAAGATCGAGGCGCTGCCGGTCGTCACCGGCAAGGTGACGCGGATCCGGCTGGAAGAACTGCAGTGACCGGGATTCCGCGGCGCGACTGAATCCCGATCCCTGAATCGCATGCTCTACGTCAGCACCCGCAGCGGGACGAAACCGCAGCCGTTCACCGGGATCCTCCTCGAGGGCCTCGCGCCCGGGGGCGGCCTGTTCGTTCCGGAGGAATTTCCAAAGCTGAGCGCCGTCGAGCTCGCCGCGATGCGCAGCATGAGCTACCGCGAGCTCGCGTTCGCGATCTTCTCGAAGTTCGCCGACGACATACCCGCGGGCGATCTGAAGCAGCTGATCGACAAAACCTACACGAAAGAGGTTTTCGGCAGCGAAGACATCACGCCGGTGAAAAAGCTGGAGCAGGGCTTGTATCTCCTCGGCCTCTCCAACGGGCCATCGCTCGCCTTCAAGGACATCGCGCTGCAGCTCCTCGGAAACCTCTTTGAGTACGCGCTGGAAAAACACGGCCGGCGCTTGAACGTCCTCGGCGCCACCTCCGGCGACACCGGGTCGTCGGCCGAGTATGCGCTGCGCGGCAAGAAGAACCTGCAGGTCTTCATGCTTTCGCCGCAGGGTCGCATGAGCGCGTTCCAGGCCGCGCAGATGTATTCGCTGCAGGACGAGAACATCTTCAACATCGCCGTGCGCGGCGTGTTCGACGACTGCCAGGACATCGTCAAGGCGATCTCGGGCGATTTTGCGTTCAAGGCGAGGCACCGCATCGGCGCGGTGAACTCGATCAACTGGGCGCGCATCGCGGCTCAGATCGTTTACTACTTCAAGGGCTATTTCGCTGCGACAAAATCGGACGAAGAGCGGGTCTCGTTCTCGGTGCCGTCGGGCAATTTCGGCAACGTCTACGCCGGGCACGTCGCGCGTAGCATGGGCCTGCCGATCGCGAAGCTCATCGTCGCAACCAACGAGAACAACGTGCTCGACGAGTTTTTCCGCACTGGGCGCTATCGCGTGCGCAAGGCGGACGAAATCGCGGCCACGAGCAGCCCGTCCATGGATATCTCCAAGTCCTCGAACTTCGAGCGCTACGCCTACGATCTTGTTGGCCGCGATCCGGTCAAGCTGAAGTCCCTGTGGACGGAGCTCGATGACAACGGGGTCTTCGCCCTGGCGGGAACGGAGATTTTCAGGCATGTCGCGGACACCGGATTCGTCTCTGGCTCGAGCACGCATGCCGACCGAGTTGCAACGATCCGCCGCGTCTGGAAAGACTTCGGCGTCATGATCGACCCGCATACCGCCGACGGCGTGAAGGTCGGGCTGGAACACCGCGATAAAGGCGTGACGCTCGTTTGCATGGAGACCGCCCAACCGGCGAAATTCGCTGAAACCATCCGCGAGGCGCTCGGGCGCGAACCTTCGCGGCCCGCCGGATTCGAAAACCTGGAAAAGCTGCCGCAGCGCTTCGAAGTCATGGATGCCGATGCCGGGCAGATCAAGCACTACATTGCGGAGGCGACATCGCGGTCTGTGTGAGGGTGAGCTCGCCGCCCGTTCCATGAAGAAACTCTATCGGTGCTTTAGGGAAAGGTCGCACGCTGACGAGTTTCTGAGCGGACGAATTCGCTTTGGCTATTTGCCACACTATCGGACCAACTACGAAGGCGCTCGGCGCGACGTTGACGAAGGACGTGGTCGAATACGCGAATGGCGAAAAGATCGCGAGGCCATGGTGATCACGGGATCGGTCGCGGAAGTGGTGAATTCGCCCGGAGAGGTGAATATTGATTCGCAGTTGGCCAACCCCGTGTTTATTTGCTGCTTCACCATGCCACCGGACGACCAGTGGGGGCCTGTGATAGACGCTTTTGGCGAGTTTGTCGTTCGGATTTCAAATCCGCAGCGATTCTGCAGTGACATCGAGGCGGCACTTTCCGACGAAGATCAGTGGCAGCACCATGCGAGCGTAGGGCTATTCCCCGTCGCGTATAGCAAGGATGAACTTGTACCGACGAGAGACGCTGTTCAGCGGCAGAACGATGCGACGCGCCTCTCGATCGCGCAGAAACTTCCGAGGGATAGCTACCAGTTTGAGCATCGTATCGCACTGATTTCCTACGCTCAGATCCCACACGACGCTGAAGTGGGGGAACTTCCTCCCGAGCACCTCTACGTGAATATCGGTCGCCCGCTTGATTATGCAGCTTTCGTGGAGAGGTCTACGAACTCGTGAATGCGGAGAGAAAAAGCAGCTTCGGACCACTTCCCGTTTTCGAAAACGTCACTCCAGGGGACCTCGCTCGGATTGTGTCTGAATATAGAGCTTGGGCAAAAGCTATGCACGCTGATAGGCCTCATGCCGTTATCGATTTTGCGACCATCTCCGACAAGGGCATAGGAGATCTAGTGCGTAACTGCTACCTAGCCAGCCTCCAACCTG
>DATHHS010000277.1:0-2750 GCA_035317085.1 Burkholderiales bacterium | reverse complement strand
GCCCTGCCCGGTCCCAAGGCCAAACGCGTTCTCGATGGCGACCGCCAATATATTTCGCCGTCCTACACCCGTTCGTATCCGATGGTGGCGCAGCAGGGACGCGGCATCGTCGTCACCGACATAGACGGCAACGAGTTCTTCGATTTTTCCGCCGGCATCGCCGTGACTTCGACCGGCCATTGCCACCCCGACGTTGTTGCCGCCATTCAGAAGCAGGCCGGCGAATTGATTCACATGTCAGGTACGGATTTTTATTACGAGAGCCTGGTGACCCTCGCCGAACGCCTTTCGAAGATCGCCCCCATGCCCGGCCCGCACAGAATTTATTACGGCAACTCCGGTGCCGAGGCGGTTGAGTGCGCATTGAAGCTCGCGCGCTATCACACCAAGCGGCAGAACGTTATCGCATTCTTCGGAGCGTTCCACGGACGCACCATGGGTGCTCTTTCTCTCACCGGCTCGAAGCCGCAGCAGAAGCGGCGTTTCGGCGCTCCGGTTCCAGGCGTCACCCACGTTCGTTATCCCGATGTCTATCGCGCAGCCGAATCCGGCGGGCTCGATCCTGAGACGTTCGCGCTGAACTGCGCCCGCTTCATCGAAGACAAACTCTTCAAGACCACGCTTCCCCCCGAGGAAGTTGCGGCAATTTTCGTCGAGCCGGTCCAGGGCGAAGGCGGCTACGTCATCGCGCCGACGAATTTCATGCAGGAGCTGCGCCGCATTTGCGATCGCCACGGAATTCTCCTGGTCGCCGACGAAGTGCAAAGCGGGATGGGACGCACCGGCAAGTGGTGGGCCATCGAGCACACCGGCGTGCATCCTGACATCGTTTGCAGCGCCAAAGGAATTGCTTCCGGCATGCCGTTGAGCGCGGTCATCAGCCGAGCCGAAGTCATGGACTGGGTACCCGGCTCCCACGCTTCGACCTTCGGCGGGAATCCCGTTTGCATCGCCGCCGCTCTGGCGACGCTTGACGTAATCGAACGCGAGAACCTGCGCGACAACGCCACCCAAGTCGGCAATCACATGATCAAGCGCATGGCCGATTGGACGAAGAAGTACGAAATCGTCGGCGATGTTCGCGGCCGGGGCCTGATGATTGGCGTCGAGATCGTAAAAAACAAAAAGACCAAGGAGTTCGCGGCGGCGGAACGCGACCGCGTCGTCGAGTTGGCCTTCGAGCGAGGCGTTCTTCTGCTGGGTTGCGGCCCAAGCACGGTGCGCATCGCGCCGCCGCTCGTCGTGACCAAAGACGAAGCCGACGTTTGCGTCGATGTTCTCGACGAATGCATCGCCACCGTAAACCAGGCGTGATGGCATCGCGTCCACGCGCCGGAAGCGCCGCAAACCGTCGCCGCGAAGTTGAACGGATGCTTCCTTCAACCAAACGTGAATGGTGACGCAGGTCACGCCCGAAGCCGGGCGGAAGACCAAGCCGGAAGACCAGGGTGCAAGATCAGGGTGCAAGACCAGGGGGGAAGACCAGGGCAGAAACACCCTGCGTCTTGCGGCCAGGTCACCCCGCCGCCGTTCGCGCCCCAGATTTCGGGGTCGACGGAATCCTCCCTCCCGCCCGCGATTACCAGGCACCATCGTGCCAGTGGCGATTCGCCATCGTGAGCGTATATTATGAGCTGCAATCCACGCAGCCGCTGTTTGAATTGTTTCCGAACGCCTTCCCCGGCGGCTTAGCCAAACATAGGCCTCGGCCCAGAGCGAAAGGACGCCGTATTGCCCGAACTGAGAAAAGACCCGATCGTGGGCCGCTGGGTCATTATTTCGACCGACCGCGCCAAGCGTCCCACCGACTTTGCCCGCGAAGTGAATAAAACGAGGACCGGATTCTGTCCTTTTTGTTACGGCAACGAGAGCAAAACCCCACCGGAAATCCAGGCCTACCGTCCCAATCCCAATGGCGGTCCGGCGCCGCAGCGAGACACGCCCGGCTGGACCGTGCGCGTGGTTCCCAACAAATTTCCCGCTCTCGGTATTGAAGGGACCCTGGATCGCCAAGCCGAGGGCATGTTCGACAAGATGAATGGCGTGGGCGCGCACGAGGTGATCATCGAGACGCCCGATCACAGCGCCAGCCTCGCAACCCTGCCCCCCAAACGCATCGAAGATATTCTGTGGACGTTCCGCGACCGCATTCTTGATCTGAAAAAAGACCGGCGTTTCAAATACGTCTTGATTTTCAAGAATCATGGCGAGGCCGCAGGCGCCTCGCTCGAGCACGCCCACTCGCAATTGATCGCGCTGCCCATCGTTCCGATTTACGTCGCCGAGGAAATCGAGGGCGCAAAGCAGTACTACATTTACAAGGAGCGCTGCGTGTTTTGCGACATCATCCGCCAGGAAACCGAGTCGGGCACGCGCCTGATTGCGGAGAACAGCGACTTTGTGACCGTCGCTCCGTACGCGCCGCGCTTCCCCTTCGAAACCTGGATCCTTCCCCGGCAACACGAATCAGCCTTCGAGAATTCTTCCTCCCACATGTTCGAGAACCTGGCAAAGGCCATCAAGACTCTGCTGAACAAGGCTGATCGCGTCCTCGACAACCCGCCTTACAACCTGGTGGTCCACACTTCGCCGGTGCAGGACCCTACCAATGACCACTACCACTGGCATATCGAGTTCATGCCCAAGCTCACCAAAACTGCGGGCTTTGAGTGGGGAACGGGGTTCTATATCAATCCAACTTCGCCCGAGGAAGCTGCGAAATTCTTGCGCGAAGCGGGAGTGGAAGAGGC
>DATHHS010000276.1:0-9547 GCA_035317085.1 Burkholderiales bacterium | reverse complement strand
GAACCGCCGATCGTCATCAGGGCGAGCGCGAACCAGAGGCGGGTCCAGGCGTACCGGGAGTCGGCGTCTTGCGAGACCTGGAGAGTCTTCATGGATCAGCTTGCCTTGCGCAGCGTGAACGCGAGCAGCCCGATGATGACGGCGAGCAGCGTCATGGCGGACAGCGCGAGCGACCAGTGGATGCCGATGTAGCCCCCGATGATCCCGACCGTGACCCCGGAGAAGGCGCGCATGCCGAGGGCGGACAGGATGTAGAGGCCGATCACGCGGCCGCGGATGTCCGCCGGCGCGCGCATTTGCACCAGCGTCTGCGCCATGGCGTTGAATGAAAGCTCGAGGAAGCCCACGGCGAACAGAATTACGAGCGCAAGCGCGTAGGACGTGGAGGCCGCGAAGCCGCCGATGGCACAGCACCACAGTATTGCCAGCAGCAGGGCCGTGCGCGGCTTGGCCTGCAGGAGGCCGCGGCTCTCGAGCAGGAATCCCGCGAACAAGGCTCCCGCCGCATCGGCGGCGAGCAGCATGCTGTAGGACAGATCGGGATCGCCGTGGCCGAGGTCGTGCGCGAACTCCGGCATCTGCGGCTGGTAGCCGTTGCCGACGAAGAACGACGCGACGCCCGCGAGCAGTATCATCGAGACGATGGTGCGGTTGCCGGAGATGTCGCGGATGGTGGAGAGGATGTCGCTGAACCCTTTCACCGCGCGCACCGGAGCCGGCGCGCCTTTCCTGAAGCGCGGTCCGTAGGGCGCCTTCCACAGCCACCACACCAGCGGAAGATAGATCAGCGCGTTCAGCAAGAGGCCGTGGGCCGGTCCGAAGGCGAGCAGGAAAACCCCGCCCACCGCCGGCCCGAGCAAGAGGCCGAGGTAGCGCGCGGTGGCCGAGAGGCGCACCGCGCTCTGCAGGTGCGCCGTGCCGACGATGTCGTGAATCAGGAGTTGCGCCGAAGGGTGCCAGAACACGCCGGCGAATCCGTGGATGACGAGCAGCGCCGCGGCGTGCCACATCTCCAGCGCGTCGGTGAGGAACAGCACGCCCCAGCCGATGGAAGCGGCCATGAACAGGGCCATGCCGATCTGGATCATGCGCCGCGGGTCGAAGCGGTCGGCAAGCGCACCCGACAGCACCGAGAAGAAAAGAAACGGCAGCCAGTGCGAGAGCATGGCGAAGCCGCCCAGCGCCGGCGAATGGAATTTCTGGAACATGATCCAGTAGCTGATCACGTGCTCGACCGAGTCCGCCATCATGGCCAGCGCCGAGCCGATGAAATAGGCGCGGTAGCCGGGATGCCGGAGCGCGGCGAAGGATTGCGGGGGCGCGGCGGGCGCCGCGCCGCTTTGATGCGGGTCGGTCAACTCTGGCTTTCAGGGATGAAGCGGCATTTTACCCGCGGTCTCGGCGTACTGGAGTGAGACAATCGATCTCCTACGCTCTGCTGTCGTGACTCCGTTATCTCAGAACCGTTGAGCCGCATCTCTGAACTCGAAGACCATCGGCCGGTCGCCGATCGCGAGCGCCGGCACGGTAGCGGCGTGCATATCGCGTCGAGCACAGAGCTGTACCGCGGCCCTTGGGCTGTAGTTCGCGACGTTTGCTGTCGACGCGACGGCGAGGAAGAGAGCCACTCGCACAAGCTCGTCTTCACGCGCCGGGGGGTCTACGTCAAGGGAGTCGGTCACAAGATCATCGTGGCGGACCCGAACCACGCCCTGTTTTTCAACCACCACGAACCTTATTTGGTCCGCCATCCGGCTCCCGGAGGTGCCGACTGCACCGCGCTCGATTTTTCCGCCGAGGGCCTCCTGCAAGCGCTCGAGACTGAACCGTACGCGACGGGTTACCGCGACAAAACGCCCTTCGCCCGCGCCTTCGGTCCCGTCCCGGCGCGGACGCTCCAGCGAATGCAGCGGCTGCGACAGCAATTGGGCTCGCCCAAGCCAGATCTTCTCGAAGTCGAAGAAACTATCCTCGCGCTGTTGCGGGACGCTCTCGAAACCACACAAACCGCCTGGGGCCGCGGGCGCCCGCGGCGCACGGCCCGGTTGCCCCGCGCGCGCGTCGAGGCGGTGAAGCTGCTGCTCGCGCAAAGGCCGCAGGATAGGCATTCCTTGAGCGAACTAGCGGCGGCAGTGCATTGCTCTCCGTTTCACTTGGCCCGCCAGTTTCGCGGCGACGTAGGAATGCCGATCCACCGGTACTTGACGAGGCTTCGGCTGGCATTGGCGTTGGAACGGCTACCCGAAGCGAAAGGCGACTTGAGCCACTTGGCGCTTGATCTCGGGTTCGCAAGCCATAGCCATCTCACTGCAACGTTCGCCGCTGTGTTCGGGTTTCCTCCGTCCAGCTTTCAGAGTCGCTCACAGCGGGCGAAGCTCGCTGAAATGCGCAAGATTCTGAAAGCTTGAGGTCGCTTTGAGACTTACCCTTGCTTTCTCAGCGGCCGAGCCTCCCGTTGTCCCCGCTTCGTTGGCCTGAGTTGGGAATTGACGTGAACAGCGCTTCCACAAGCATGAGATTCAGAACGCCGCTGGTCGCCCTTGCGTGTACGCTGGGGCTCGTCGCCGGTTGCGACGCGCCCGCCGACCCGGCGAATCGATTGGCGCCTGCCAGCGCCATCGGCGCGGCAGGCGTGGCCGAGGCGCTTCCTGCTGGCTTTACATCTGCAACTGCCCAGGTGAACGGCACGACCTTGCACTACGTGGTTGGTGGTCAAGGCCCAGCGCTGATCCTCATGCATGGCTTTCCAGAAAACTGGTCGGCCTTTGCGACGATCATGCCGGGGCTCGCATCAAGGTTCCGGGTTGTGGCAGTGGACCTGCGAGGCATCGGCGGGTCGACGCCGGGTCAGGGCGACCATGAAACCGTGACGATGGCGGAAGACATGTACCAGCTGGCACTGAAGCTCAAGCTTGATCGAGCCTACGTTGTGGGTCATGACATAGGCGGCAGCATCGCGTATGCGATCGCGCGCCTGCATCCGGACGCAGTTCGCGGCGCGATGATTTTGGACGTGCCGATCCCCGGCGTCGATCCGTGGGACCAGATCAAAATCAATCCGGCGCTATGGCACTTTGGCTTTCACCGCGTACCCGGTCTCGCCGAACAACTCCTTGCAGGGCGCGAAGCCATCTATTTCGACTACTTCTTGCGCGACAAGGTCGCCGATCCAAAGTCGATCAGCGACGAGGCGATAGCGCGCTATGCCCGCGCCTACTCGCTCCCCGGCCGGATGGCCGCGGCCATGAACATCTACCGCAGGACGGATGCTGAGAAGTTCGGCAGGGAGCGCCGGGGGCCGCTTGAAGTCCCGCTGGTGCTGGTAGGCGGCGCGGTTCCGAAGAAGGGCTTCGGCGAGCTTCTTCCCGCCGTTGCAAAGGGACTCAAGGACGCGGGAGCGCGATCGGTCGCGGTGGAGACTATCGCTGGCAGTGGCCACTATGTCGTCGACGAAAAGCCTGCGGAGCTCGCCGCGTTGATCGAGCGCTATGCCTCTGCACCCCGGCCACCGAATCAACAACAAACGAGCAAATAGAGAGTGGCCTGCATGCGCTGGCACTCTGAGTCTCAAGGAGGAAAGACATGCTGCTGAAAAACAAGACTACGGTGGTCTACGGCGCAGGCGGTTCAATCGGCAGCGCGGTTGCCGTGGCATTCGCTCGCGAGGGGGCCACGGTGTTCTTGGCCGGACGCACTCTGGCCGGCCTGGAGCGAGTGGCGAGGGAAATCGCCGACGCAGGTGGGAGGTCCCACACCGCCCAGGTCGACGCGCTTGATGAGCGAGCCGTCGACAGGTACGTCAACGCAGTGGTCGAGCAGGCGGGATGCATTGACGTCTCTTTCAACGCCATCGACATCGCCGACTCGATCCAAGGCACCCCACTGATCGAGCTGTCGCCAAAGGCAGTCAGCCAGCCGGTCATGCATCGCGTCATGACCAATTTTCTGACCGCGCGGGCGGCCGCTCGACACATGGTCAAAAAGGGAGCAGGCGTGATCTTGATGATCACGGCAACACCGGCCCGCATGGCCTGGCCGCTGACCGGCAGCTTCGGGATCGAAGGCGCCGCCATCGAGGGCTTGTGTCGCTCTATGGCGAGCGAGCTCTCACCGCAGGGCGTGCGGGTCATCTGCATACGGTCGGCCGGTTCGCCCGAATCGTTTGCTGACGATCTCAACGACAGGTTCGGCAAGGCGCGTGAGGAGATGACGGCAATGATTTCCCAAAAGACCCTGCTGAAACGCGCGCCTTCACTCGCCGAGGTCGGCAACGTCGCGGTGTTGATGGCTTCTGACTATGCCAGCCCGATGACGGCAACCGTCGCGAACATGACGTGCGGCTCGATAGTGGACTGATCACGTTAGAACTCACCAGACTTCACAGGAGAAACAGTATGACAACCGCTTATTGGTGTGTGTTCGTGGCAATCCTGCTGCCGTACACATGGTTTGGTTTTGCCGCAAGCCGGGCCGGCAAGTTACGCGACAGTCACTATCCGCGTGATTTCCCCAACCAGCTTTCGGGGCTGCCCAAACGTGCATGGGGCGCGCATCTCAATTCCTTCGAATCCCTTCCAGGCTTCGCGGCTGCAGTAGTCATCGCGCACCTAGCGCATGGTGCGCAGCCTCACATTGACACTTTGGCTGTGATCTGGGTAGTAGCTCGTGTTGCCTACGGAATCTTCTATCTTATGGACAAACCCACATTGCGTTCATCGTTCCAATTCGTCAGCCTGGCCTGTGTTTTGGGGCTTTTTATCGTGGCTGGCCGGGGCGGCCTTGCATGAGTTCGACGAGCGCTGCTTTCGCGGCGATAGAGCAGGGTAGAGTTGATCCGCTGAGTGACGCGAGGCGGGGGTCTTTCAGGAGGTATCGAGTATGCCGACTCTCTATGAGTTCGCTGGCGGTGAAGACGCACTGCACCGCCTTGAGGAAACGTTCTACGCGAGCGTGCTCTTTGACCCGCTCTTGCGGCCACTCTTTGGCAATGGAAAGGCGGAGCATGTTGACCACTTGACGGCCTTTACGGCAGAGTCCTTCGGCGGCCCGGATCGCTTCTCGCGCGAACTTGGCTTTGCCCATTTGATTGCCGTGCACCGGGGACTTCGCATCAACGAAGAACAGCGCGCGAGGTTTGTCGAGCTCTACATGGCGGCGCTCGATGCAGCTAAGATGCCGAGTGATCCAGCCTTTCGCGAAGCCGTGCGCGAGCATGTCGAATTCGGCTCACATGTCGCCATGCAAAACTCAAACGCCGCCAGCGACGCCGAGCTTCACCCGTTACGTGAAGTGCCGCGATGGACCTGGCCGGGGGAAGACTCCTGACCTCGCAGCACCGAACTGATGGCTAACCCTTCGTTCGAGAGCGGACGCGATACTACAGCTCCACGCCGATTCTCCGGTCGAGCGACCAGGGTCCGCCGCCGCGCCAGAGAATCGCCAGCGCGACCAGTCCCCACAGCAAGGTGAATTCGTAGCCGCGATTGAGCCAGGAGAAGCCGTTGGGCAGGTAGTGCACGAAGGTGATGACCGCCATCTCGATCGCGACCGCGGCGGCGAAAAAGCGCGTGAAGAGGCCGGCGGCGATGGCGATGCCGCCGAAGAACTCGACGACGAGCAGCAGGTAGATGAGCGGGACCGGATGCTCGTATCCCATCTTCAGGAACCCGGGCGCCATGGCCTCGGCACCGCGGGAGATCTTGCCCCAGCCGTGCACCGCGAGAATAGCGCCGCAGGCGCAGCGCACCAGCAGCCACGACAGCGGTTCGAGGAATGCGTACAGGGGCTTGAGAGCGGGGAACAGCAATCTGGGCGCGCGTTCGCCTTCGTGCATGGCGTTTTCCTCCGGGTCGCGTTCGGAGCAGGAAGGAATCCTGCGGACGATTCAGATTAGCCGACGCGGCCGCCGGGGGTCAAGCCGGACGAATCGCGCTAAAGGTCCAGAAAAGGTCCAGAAAATTTCCGTCCGCGCGCGCTCGCGAGGCAAAATAGCGGGCATGCCGGCAACTTTTCCAGCGATCGCGATTCCCGAAAGCGAGATCGAGCTCACCGCGATCCGCGCCCAGGGCGCGGGGGGCCAGAACGTCAACAAGGTCTCCTCGGCCGTGCACCTGCGCTTCGACATCCACGCCTCGTCGCTTCCCGAGCACGTCAAGTCGCGCCTTGTGGCGTCTCGCGATCAGCGCATCACGCGGGAGGGCGTGCTTGTCATCAAGTCGCAGCAGCACCGCAGCCTCGAGCGCAACCGGGAGGAGGCGCTGGCGCGGCTGCAAGAGCTGGTCGCGCGTGCGGCCATCGTTCCTGCGAAACGAAAACCGACCAAGCCGAGCCGCAACTCGCGCAAGCGGCGCCTCGAAGGCAAGGCGCGGCGCGGACAGGTCAAGAAGCTCCGCGGAACGGTCCGCCACGTCGCCGATTGACGCGCAGCTTCCCGCCTGCCCGCCGGACGATCCGTGACTATCCACAAAATCTGTGCATAGCTTGTGCATAGCCTGCGTATTTTGGGTCGGAACCCCGCGTGGATCGCGGCGCTCCGACAGATTGAACAAATTCTAGGCAGATGTCGGTGGGATAATCTCAAGCGATGACGGCCAGGCTGAAGAAGCGAAACTACGCTCCAGAAGCGCGCGGCGCGCTCGACGGGGTGCGCGTGCTCGACCTGTCGCGCCTCGTGGCCGGCAACACGCTCACGCAGGTGTTCGCCGACTTCGGCGCCGAGGTGATCAAGGTCGAGCCTCCGGCGGGCGACACATTGCGCGCCTGGCAGACCCAGGGCGTGCCGGTCACCTGGAAGCTCTATTCCCGCGGCAAGAAGAGCCTGTGCCTGGAATTGCGCAAGCCCGAGGCGATCGACCTTCTGCTGAAGCTCGTGCCTTCGGCATCGATCCTGATCGAGAGCTTCCGCCCGGGAATCCTCGAAAAAATGGGACTCGCGCCGGAGAAGCTCTTCGCGCTCAACGCCAAGCTCGTCGTGGTGCGCATCTCCGGCTGGGGCCAAGACGGTCCCTACAGCCAGCGCCCCGGCTTCGGCACCCTGATCGAGGGCATGTCGGGCTTCGCCTCGATGAACGGCTTCGCCGACCGCGAGCCGGTGCTGCCGCCGATGTATCTCGCCGACAGCGTTGCCGGCCTTCACGGCGCCGCCGCGGCGATGATCGCGCTGCGCGAGGCGGAGCGGAAGGGCGGCGCGGGGCAGGTGATCGACCTGCCGTTGCTCGAGCCGCTTTTCAATATCCTGGGGCCCCAGGCGGCGAATCTGCGCCTCACAGGGAAAGTAAAAGCGCGCACCGGCAACCGCTCCACCACCACCGCGCCGCGCAACGCCTACCGCGCCAAGGACGGGCGCTGGGTGTGCCTGTCCGCGTCGATCCAGAAAATGACCGAGCGCCTGTTCCGCGCGATCGGCCGTCCGGAGCTGATCGAAGATCCGCGCTACGCGACCAACGCGGAGCGCCTCAAGCACGCCGACGAGCTCGACGCCATCATCGGGTCCTTCATCGCGCAGCGCACTCAAGGCGAGAACGTGGCGTTCTTCGAGAAATACGAAGTCACCATCGGTCCGGTCTACGACATCGCGCAGATCGTGGAGGATCCCCACGTGATCGAGCGCGAGCTGCTCGCGGACTATCCCGATGCCGACATGGGCGCATTCCCCATGCACCACGTGATGCCGCGCCTGTCGCGCACGCCCGGCGCGATCCGCTCGCCGGCGCCGGAACTGGGCGAACACAATCGCGCGCTGCTCGCCGAAACCGGCGTGGACGAGGCCGCCTACGCCAGGCTCCTCGCTGCGGGCATCGCCTGCGAAGGCCTTACAGCATCCAATACAGCATCCAAAGGAGAAGAAGAATGAAACCCGGGCTTCCCGTCTGGCGGTCCCTCCTCTACGTTCCGGTGAACGTCGAGAAATACGTGGACAAGGCGCACACGCGCGGCGCGGATTGCATCCTGCTCGACCTGGAGGACAGCGTGCCGGCGCACGAGAAGGACAACGCGCGGAAGCTCGTCGCGCAGAACGCCAAACGCGTGCGCCGCGGCGGCGCGGACGTCGGAGTGCGCATCAACCGCCCCGATGCCATGGCGCCGCGCGACCTGGAAGCCGCGATTGGACCGGACGTGAACGCCATCCAGGTGCCGAAGGTGGACGACGCGGCGCACCTGCGGCGCCTGGACGAGATGGTGGCGAAGCTCGAGGCGAAGCGCGGGCTCAAAGCCGGCCACACGAAATTCATCGCGATGGTCGAGACGCCGGCGGCGTTTTTCCGCATGCCCGAGATCGCGGCGGCGGTCGAGCGCACCGTGGCGATGGACATCGGCGGCGAGGATTTCGCGCTGGAGACGGGGATGGAACCGACCGAGGAGGCGCTGCTCATGCCCAAGCAGCAGATGATCTTCGCCGCTCGCTCCGGCGGCATCATGCCTCTGGGCTACATCGCGAGCGTGGCGAGCTTCAGCGACCTCGAAGCTTTCCGCAAGATGGTCAAGCGCTCGCGCCAGTACGGGTTCCTGGGCGCGACCTGCATCCATCCCGCGCAAGTGACCATCGTGAACGAGGAGTACTCGCCCTCGGCCGAAGACGTCGCGCTCGCGAAACGTGTGATCGAAGGCAACGCGAAAGCGGCGGCGGAAGGCCGCGCCTCGTTCGCCATCGACGGCAAGATGGTCGATGTGCCAGTGGTGGTGCGCGCCGAGCGCCTGCTCGAACGCCACGCCGCGATCCAGGCGCGCGAAGCGGCGAAGCGCTCGGCGTCGCGCTGATGCTTTGCGCGAAGGGATTTAAGGCGAGTGCGGTTCGGGCGATACGCGGCGATTGCGCCGCGTCTGCCACAGCACGCGCGCGAGGTAGGCGACGATCACGAGGTTCACCGCCAGCAGGCTGAATTTTGGCCAGGTCACGCTCTTGCCGAGCTCGTACAGCTCGACCGGAATGTAGAGGCCGCCCGCCACGACCGTGAGCCATTCCGCCCAGCGCCGCCCGCGCCATAGTCCATAGGCCTCGACGAGATGCAATGACGCGTAGGCGGCGGCGCCGAGCGCAAGGAACTGCAAGCGGGAGCTGGTGAGATGCTCCGCGAGGTCGAGGAATACGCGCGGCGCATGGCCCGCCGGGTTCAGATGGAAAATCCTGACGATATGCTCCGCCATTGCCTGGACGTCGCGATGCACCAGGCTGAAGAGCCCCGCGCCGACGGCGAGAACCAGGCTGCCCTTCGCCGCCTCCACCACCGCCACCATCCTCAAGCCGGGATCGCGCATCTTTTCGCTACGCCGCCAGTTGTTCCAGACGCGCGTGCAGCTCGAGCCACTCGGCTTCGAGCTGCGCCAGCTCGCGAGCGACGAAGGCCTGGTCGACGATCAGCGCCTTCAGGTTTTCCTTCTGGGCTTCGCCGTAAATCGCCGGGTCGGCGAGCTGCGCGTCGATCGCGGATTTGCGCGCATTCTGCTTCGCCATCAATTCGTCCAGCCGCTTCAAGCGCGATTCGATCGGCCTTCTCGCCGCGGACTGGCGCTGGCGCTCTTCGGCTTCCTTGCGCTTTTGATCGCGGCG
>DATHHS010000275.1:0-10312 GCA_035317085.1 Burkholderiales bacterium | reverse complement strand
CCGGCACTCCCGAGAACCGAGTCCGCGTCCGATGGCACCACACTCATGATGCTGTTTTCAAATTGCGAATTGCGTTTCCTGCGCCAGGCATACGCGGCGTAACCCACCAGCAAGAGCACGGAGACGCCCGCGCCGCCGAGAGCCATCGGGTTGTCGAGCAACTCATCCAAGAAGCTTGCTTCAATCGGCGGGGGCGCGATTGGCGCCTTGGCGGCGGCCTTGGGAGCGGCCTTCGCAGGTTCCGTTTTCGCAGGCTCTGGTGCCTTCGCCGCAGTTTCGGGGGACTTAGCCGCTTCCGGTGTCTTTGCGACTTCAGGAGCCTTCGCTCCATCCGGCATTTTGGCGGGCTCCGGCCCCTTTGCGACCTCTGCCGCCTTTGCGCCCGGGGACGCTTTGGCTGCTTCAGACGCTTTGGCTGCTTCGGACGCTTTGGCCGCTTCGGGAGCTTTCGCTACCTCGGGAGCTTTGGCCGGACTTGGAGCCTTTGGCTCAGGAGCCTTTGCCGCCTCCGGAGCGGAGGGCGCGGCTTTGGCAGGCTCGGCTGCTTTGGGGGTTTCCGCTTTCGCGGCAGGGCTTGCCTTGGCAGGTTCGGCGGATTTCGCAGCGGACCCGGCTTTTGCCGCTTCGGCCTGCTGCTGCAATTGCGTTCCAGCCTGACTCTTGATCTGCGACAATTTCTGAAAGTCCTGCAAATTCTTTTCCAGGATAGCAATGCGTTCGTTGGCTTCCTTCAGCGCATTGTCTTTTGCGGCCAAGTCGTCGGCGACCGCCGTGCCCGCGGCCTTTGCGCCGCGCTTGGAGTCGTCGGCACGAGAAAGACGCAGCTCATCCTTGGAGATTTCCTTGGGTGGTGCAGGTTTTTCCTCACTCGGCGCCGTGATCGAACCGGACGCCTGACGGCCACCCCCTCCAGGCGCTGATGTCGAGGCGACTGCGATACCGAGGCTGCGGCGGTATTCGTTGAAGGCGGTGTACTGAGTCGAGACGATGCGTCGCGCATCGGTTGCTGCGACTGCCTGGGCTGCGTCCTTGTCCGGGATGTTGATGATCTTCCCTGCGCGCAAGCGGTTCATGTTATTGGCCACAAATGCTTCCTGATTCGCGCGGAACAGCGCCACTAGCATCTGCTGCAGACTGACCCCCTCGACCTGGTTTCGCATGGCAATCTTCGAGAGCGTGTCACCGTGCACCACCTCATAGGTATCCGAAACCCCAGGCTCCTGTACCAGCTCGGCAGGAACCGCGGCGGGGGAGTCCATCGGAACCGGCACGGGCTCTGCCGGCTTCGCGTCGGCCGGAAGCACCTCGACTTGGGTGGAGGCGCCTGTTTCTCCCGCAGGTCCCGGTATTGGCATCTCTGGCTCGGGGATGGCGGCCAGGGGCAGCGGCTCTGAGGGAAGAACAAGTGGAAGCTCCGGTGCGGGCTCCGCGGACGGCAACGGCAGAAGTGCGACTGGCGCCTGCGCGACCGGCTCGGTCGATGTGGCATTTACCGGCGCAACCGGTTCCTCCGGTGCACCCGCCGGCACCTGTGCAGACTGAATCCGCTCGAGCTTCGACGGGGCGGCATATTCAGGCGGATCGAGCAGAAAAGTGTATTCGCGGACAAGACGTCCGTTGGTCCAGTTCAACTCCACGAGCATGTCGAGGAACGGCTCGTTGATAGCCTGCCCGGAGCTGAGAGTCATTACGTATTGACCCCCGGGCCGGCGCTGAACGGCAAACTTGACCGACAGCAGGGCCGGATTCATTTCGATATTGGATTGTCGAAAAATCTCCCCTGGCGCAAGCCGTGCAGCAAGCGTATCGCCTTCCCCACGCTGCAAGGAAACGATCTCGATTTCCGCTCTGAGCGGCTGCCCAAGCGTGGAAAGAACTGAAAGCTTGCCCAAGCCTGCTGCCCACGCGAATGAGGGCAAGATCAGGCTGACAGCTGCCAGCCAGCAAATTTTTGAGGCGAACTTCCCCACTTGCCACCTGAACCTACGTGGAAACAAATTAAAATACCATCATGGCCTTAGCCTTGCAAGCTCAACTTACATATCGCAAACCGCCTCAAGTGACTATTTTCTCACGCAGTTTGTCTTATTTTCCCCGGAAACCGAGGGGTGAGACCCGAAGAAGGAGGCCCTGAAGGAGGGGCCGATCAGCCTTCGAGGAGAAGGCGCAGCATCCTTCGCAGCGGTTCGGCGGCCCCCCAAAGCAGCTGATCCCCCACAGTAAAGGCGGCGAGATAGGTACTGCTTTTTTCCAGCGAGAGTTTGCGCAGACGCCCAATCGGCACCTGCAGCTTACCGCTCACGGCAGCGGGTGTGAGCGCGCGCAAACTGGCATCGCGCTCGTTCGAGATGACTCTCACCCAGGGGTTGGCCTCGGCGAGCATTTGCTCGATTTCGCCGATCGGCAGGTCGCGCCTGAGCTTTACGGTAAGCGCCTGACTATGGCAGCGCATCGCACCGATGCGCACGCAGATGCCATCCATGGGGACCGGGTTTCCCTCGCGGCCAAGTATCTTGTTCCCCTCGACCTGGGATTTCCATTCTTCGCGGCTCTGGCCGTCTCCGAGATCCTTGTCGATCCACGGAAGCAGGCTGCCCGCGAGCGCATGGCCGAAGTGCTCGACGGGGAAAGACCCGTCGCGCAATGCCGAGGTCACAGCCTGATCCAGCTCCAGGATCGCGGAAGCCGGATCCAATAGCGGCCCGGCAGCCTGGTGCACCGCTCCCATTTGTTTCACCATCTCCCGCATGTACTCGGCGCCCGCGCCCGAGGCCGCCTGGTAGGTCATCGAGGTCATCCATTCGACCAGATCCGCTTTCAGCAGGCCGTGCAAGCCCATCAGCATCAGGCTCACCGTGCAGTTGCCTCCGATGTAGTTGCGCACCCCCCTGGCGAGCGCATCCTTGATTACATGCATGTTGACCGGGTCCAGAACAATGACGGCGTCGTCCTTCATGCGAAGCGCAGACGCGGCGTCTATCCAATAGCCCCTCCAGCCCGAGGCGCGCAACCCGTGGAACATCTCGTTGGTGTAGTCGCTGCCCTGGCAGGAGACGACGATGTCCATCAACGCGAGCTCTTTCACGCTCCTCGCGTCCTTGAGCGGCGCCGTTTCCTTTCCGATGAACGGCCCGAGCCCGCCCACTTGGGAGGTCGAGAAAAACACCGGCTCCATCAATGCGAAATCGCGCTCGGCGTGCATGCGCTGCATCAGCACCGATCCGACCATTCCGCGCCAACCGACGAGTCCGACTCGCTTCATCGTATTTCCTGCATGTCCAGTCTGCGTATGTTAACGCACTGAGCCCTAAAAAGGGTTGTTCCGCATCAAGCGAGCGCTGCGACCACGGCATCACCCATCTCGCGGGTGCCCACTTTGCGGGTTCCCTGCTTGAAAATATCCGCGGTACGATACCCCTGAGCGAGTACTTTCTTCACCGCGGCTTCGACACGGGCCGCAACCCGGTCCTGATCGAAGCTGTAGCGAAGCATCATCGCCGCAGACAGGATGGCCGCCAGCGGATTGGCGAGGTTCTTTCCGGCGATGTCCGGAGCCGATCCATGAATCGGCTCGTACAGCCCTTTGCCTTTTTCGTCGAGCGAAGCCGAGGGCAGCATGCCGATCGAGCCGGTCAACATCGAAGCCTCGTCCGAAAGAATGTCGCCGAACATATTGCCGGTGACGATAACGTCGAATTGCCTGGGATTCTTGAGCAACTGCATCGCGGCGTTGTCCACGTACATGTGTGTCAGCTCCACCGCGGCGTATTCCTTGCCCACTTCGCTTACCACTTCCCGCCACAACTGCGAGGTCTCGAGCACGTTCGCCTTGTCGATCGAACACAGTTTTCTGTGGCGCTTCAGCGCGGCGCGAAAACCCGCGTGGGCGATACGGCGGATCTCCGCGTCGGTGTAGCGCATGGTATCGAAGCCTTCGCGCATCCCGCCTTCGATCTCCCGGATGCCCCGCGGCTGTCCGAAATAGATGTCGCCCGTCAGTTCGCGCAGGATGAGGATATCGAGCCCGGCCACCACCTCGGGCCTAAGGGTCGAGGCATCGGCAAGTTCCGGGAAAACGGACGCAGGTCGCAAGTTGGCAAACAGGTTCAGTTCCTTCCTGAGCCTGAGGAGAGCTTGCTCCGGACGCTTTTCGCGCGGCAAGCTGTCGTAGCGGGGGCCGCCGACTGCGCCAAAAAGTATGGCGTCCGCTTTTCTTGCCAATTGCAGCGTCGGCTCGGGCAAGGGATCGCCGGCTGAGTCGTAGGCGGCTCCCCCGACCGGCGCTTCCTCACAATCGAGCGCGAGACCGTCGCGCCTGACGGCCGCGAGCACTTTGACTGCTTCGGCCACGACTTCCGGGCCGACGCCATCGCCGGGTAGCACTGCAATTTTCATGAGAAGAACAGGTCTAGCCGTACAGCCAGGGCTCTTCGATGCTGCGCCGGTCTTCGAAGGAGCGGATCTTGTCCGCGTGGCGCAGAGTGAGTCCTATGTCGTCAAGGCCGTTGATCAGGCAATATTTGCGGAAGGAATCGATGTCGAAGCGCATCAGCTTGCTGCCGTCCGGGGTTGCGACCGTTTGCTTCTCGAGGTCGATCACGAGCCGGAAACCCGGAAAGGCGGCCACCTCGTGGAATAAGCCATCGACCTCCGATTCGGTGAGCGTGACCGGCAGCAAACCGTTCTTGCAGCAGTTGTTGAAAAATATGTCGGCGTAGGACGGTGCGACGATCGCACGAAATCCGTATTCGCCCAGCGCCCAGGGGGCGTGCTCCCGCGAACTGCCGCAGCCGAAGTTCCTGCGCGCAAGCAATATGCCGGCACCCTTGTAGCGCGGCTGGTTGAGGACGAAATCGGAGTTGAGCGCGCGGCCTGCATTGGGCTTGTCGGGCTGGCCTTCGTCGAGATAGCGCCAGGCATCGAAGAGATTCTCGCCGAACCCCGTGCGCTTGATCGATTTCAGGAATTGCTTCGGGATGATCTGGTCGGTGTCGACATTAGCCCGGTCAAGCGGTGCGACGAGGCCGTTCAGGACGGTGAATGGCTCCATCAAATCATCTCCACTGCCGAACGTCGACGAAGTGTCCGGCGATCGCGGCCGCCGCGGCCATCTCCGGGCTTACGAGGTGAGTCCTGCCGCCCGTGCCTTGGCGGCCCTCGAAATTGCGGTTCGAGGTCGACGCACAGCGCTCGCCCGGCTCAAGCCGGTCTGCGTTCATGGCCAGACACATGGAACAACCAGGTTCGCGCCACTCGAAGCCGGCGTCCTTGAAGATCCGGTCAAGGCCTTCATGCTCTGCCTGCGCTTTCACCAGACCCGAGCCCGGCACGACCATTGCGAGCTTGATATTCGAGGCAAGGCGCCGGCCGCGCACGACCGCCGCCGCGGCTCGCAGATCCTCGATGCGCGAATTGGTGCACGAGCCGATGAACACCTTGTCGATGCGGATGTCGGTCATCGGCGTGTTGGGCCTGAGTCCCATGTACGTCAGCGCCCTCTCCATACCCTCTCTGCGGCCCGCGTCCTTCTCACGGTCGGGATCGGGTACGCGCTCGTCCACCGTCACCACCATCTCGGGCGAGGTGCCCCAGGTCACCTGCGGCTTGATCGAGCGCGCATCGACGGCCACCTCCTTGTCGAATTTCGCGTCCGGATCGCTTTTCAGCGTGCGCCAGTGCGCGACCGCCCGGTCCCACAAGGCGCCACGCGGCGCAAAGGGCCTGCCCTTCAGGTAGGCGATAGTCAGTTCGTCGACTGCCACCAGCCCGGCGCGCGCTCCCGCTTCGATCGACATGTTGCACAGGGTCATGCGGGCTTCCATCGTGAGCGAGCGCACCGTGCTTCCGGCGTATTCGATGGTGCAGCCGGTTCCTCCCGCGATGCCGATTCTGCCGATTACGGCGAGCGCCAGGTCCTTCGCCGTGACCCCGCGCGGAAGCGGCCCCTCGATGCGCACCAGCATGTTTTTCATCTTCTTCGCGAGCAAGCATTGCGTCGAAAGCACATGCTCGACCTCCGACGTCCCGATGCCGAACGCGAGGCAGGCAAAGGCGCCGTGAGTGCTCGTATGCGAGTCGCCGCACACCACGGTCATACCCGGTAGCGTCGCCCCCTGCTCGGGCCCGATGACGTGCACGATGCCCTGGCGAGGGTCGTTCATCTTGAATTCGACGATGCCGTATTCCGCGCAATTCTTGTCGAGCGTATCGACTTGCAGGCGCGATACGGGGTCGGCGATTCCGGCGGAACGATCGGTGGTCGGAACATTGTGGTCGGCCACCGCGAGGTTCGCCGAGACGCGCCAGGGCTTGCGCCGCGCAAGCTTCATTCCCTCGAACGCCTGGGGGCTGGTGACTTCGTGCACTAGGTGGCGATCGATATAGAGCAGCGTCGTGCCGTCTTCTTCGACGTGCACCGCGTGCGACTCCCAGAGCTTGTCGTAGAGCGTGCGCGGGGTCATTTCGCGTGGTCGGCCAAAGCTGGAAATTATACCGTAGGCGCTCGAGCCGCTCGGGCGCCGCTCGGCGCTTACGTGTCCTGCGGCGCTCGCCCCGTATAATGCCGCCTTTTTCAAGCTCGCTGCCTCCACTCTGACATGAGCCGCATCCCCCGCAGCGTTTTTTTCCTGCTATTCACCGTATCCGGGTTTGCCGGACTCATCTACGAGTCGATCTGGAGCCACTACCTGAAACTTTTTCTCGGCCACGCGGCCTACGCGCAGGCTCTGGTCCTGGCGCTTTTCATGGGCGGGATGGCGATCGGATCGTGGCTGTGCGGCCGGTGGTCGGCAGGCTGGGGAAATCTCCTTCGCGGTTACGCGCTCGCCGAGGGCCTGATCGGGCTTGCGGCGCTCTCGTTCCACCCGATTTTCGTCGCCGCGACCGACGCCGCCTACACGAGTATTTTGCCCGCGCTCGGCGGCGAGATCTCCGCGATGCTGTTCAAGTGGACGCTCGCGGGGCTCCTGATCCTGCCGCAGTCGGTGCTGCTCGGCATGACATTCCCTCTCATGAGTGCGGGACTGATCCGGCGCTATCCGGCGGCACCCGGCGAATCGCTCGCGATGCTCTATTTCACCAACAGCCTCGGCGCGGCGATCGGCGTGCTGGCAAGCGGATTCGTAATGATCGACAGGCTTGGGCTGCCCGGCACCGTGCAGACAGCCGGTGCGCTGAATCTCGCCCTCGCCGCCGCCGTCTGGCTGCTGGCCCGCGGCACCGAACGGCCCATGGGAGATAGCAAGGACGCAAGGGCCGAAGGCGGCTCAACTTTCCGGCTTCTCCTCGCGGTCGCACTGTTTACCGGTGCCGCTTCTTTCGTTTTCGAGATCGGGTGGATCCGCATGCTTTCGCTCGTTCTCGGTTCCTCCACCCATTCGTTCGAGCTGATGCTTTCGGCCTTCATCCTCGGCATCGCCTGCGGAGGTTACTGGGTGCGCCGGCGCATCGACGCTATCGTCGACCCGATCCGGTTCCTCGGCTTCGTGCTGGTGACCATGGGCTTGCTCGCGCTCGCCACGCTGCCGCTCTATGGCCAGATGTTCGGATTGATGAAAGGCGTGATCAACGCGCTCGCGAAGACCGACACCGGTTACACGCTCTTCTTGCTCTCCAGCCACGGCATCGCCCTCGCCATCATGTTTCCGGCGAGCTTCTGCGCGGGGATCACGCTGCCGCTTATCACCTTTGCGCTGCTTCGCGGCGGCCACGGAGAAAGGTCGATCGGCGCCGTGTATTCGGCGAACACGTTCGGCTCCATCCTCGGCGTATTTTTCGCCGCACATATCGGCATGCCCCTCCTCGGCCTGAAGGGTCTGATCGTGGCCGGTGCCGCCATTGACGCGGGGCTGGGGCTCATGCTCCTGTGGCGCGTTGCGGGTGCACCGCGCCTGCGCCTGGGCGCCGCCGCGCTTTCCGTCGCCTGCTTCGCCGGGGTGCTCACCGCAGTGCATCTGGACGCGTACAAGATGGCCTCGGGCGTGTTCCGCCGCGGCGATTTGTATTCGGCAAGCGACGCGACCATGATCTTCTATCGCGACGGCAAGACGACCACCGTCAGCCTCATGGATTTCGGCACCGACCGGAGCCTGCGCACCAACGGCAAGTCCGATGGCGCGATCAACATGGACCCGAATGGAGCGCGTGTCTCGGACGAAATCACGATGACGCTCACGGCGGCGATTCCCCTGGCTTACCGGCCCGACGCGACGAGCGCCGCCGTCATCGGAATCGGCACCGGTCTCACGACGCATACGCTGCTCGGTTCGAGCACGCTCCGCTCGGTCGAAACCGTCGAGATCGAGCCGGTCATGGCTGAAGCATCGCGGCGTTTCGCTCCGCGCAACTCCAACGCCTTTGCCGATCCGCGCAGCCGCATCATCTTCGACGATGCGAAGACCTTCTTCTCGACCCACAATCGCAAGTACGACATCATCATCTCGGAGCCGTCCAACCCCTGGGTCAGCGGCGTCTCGAGCTTGTTCACGGGCGAGTTTTACCGGCTGGCGCGCCGCCATCTCAATCCGGATGGAATCCTGGTGCAGTGGTTCCAGATGTACGAGATCGACGCGAGCCTCGTCGCCTCGGTGCTGCGCGCGCTCGGCGAGAACTTTCCGGACTATGCCATTTACGCAAGCACCGGCAGCGATCTGCTGATCGTCGCCGGCGACTCGAAAACGCTGGAGCGTCCGCTCGCCGACGTCGCCGCGATGCCCGGCGTCGCCAGGGAACTGCGCCGCGTGCACGTGAATACGATCCGGGACATCGAGGTCCGCAGGATCGGTGGAAAATCGTCGCTTGGCCCGCTGTTCCTCAGTTACGGCGTGCCGGCAAACTCGGACTACTATCCCTACCTCGATCTGCACGCGGCAAAGGACCGTTTTCTCCAGCAATCGGCCGACGAGCTGACCGGCCTTCTCGCCTACAGCGTTCCGGTCGTTGCTCTGCTCGAAGGGCGGACAAAAAACGCGTCTGGAGAATCAAGCATGGACGGCGACGAATACCTCGAAGCCCTCGAACTCACGCGCCGGGCACGGTATGCGAGGGACTATCTCCTGCTGCAGACAGCGCCCGAGCCTGCCGCCATCCCGCGCCAGTTCCAGAAGGACCTCGAGCTGACGCGCGCGAGGCTCATCCAGTGCCGCGAGCCGGAGCGCTCCGACATCTGGTTCCATTCGCTCTATCAGCTGGCGCGCACGCTGAACCCGATGCTTTCTCCCGGGGAAGCAAACGCGGTCTGGGATCGAATCGACCGAGGAGCTTGCGGCTCGCGCTTGACGCTCGAGGAGCGCCAGTGGATCGACCTGATGAAGGCGGTGGGGAGTCGCGCTGCCCCGGACATGGCACGTCTCGCCGAGCTGCTCCTTGCGCAGCAGAGCGATCTTCCAGCCGGTCACCGGCAATACCTCATGGCAGCCGGAATGGCGGGCTATCTCGCGCAGGGCAAGCGTGCCGAAGCGGGCGCGCTGTGGAACCGCTATCCGAAAGACGTTGCCGGAACTTCGGACGTGGGCCTGCGGCTGCTCTACGCCCACGCCTTCGAGGTCAGGGCGCAATAGCCTCTAGCGCGCGCTGCCGGGAATCGGCTTGATCGGCGGTTTGACGTCGCCGCACTGCGCGCGATGGCGCAACGCGTGGTCCATCAGCACGCAGGCGAGCATGGCTTCCGCGATCGGCGTCGCGCGGATCCCCACGCACGGATCGTGGCGGCCGGCAGTCTGCACCGTGGTCGGCTCGCCCTTGCGGTCGATCGAGCGACGCGGAAGGCGAATGCTGGATGTGGGCTTGAGCGCGATGCTCACCAGGATATCCTGACCGGTCGAGATGCCGCCCAGCACTCCGCCCGCGTTGTTCGAGAGAAACCCCTTGGGCGTGAGCTCGTCGCCGTGCTCGGAGCCCTTCTGCTCGATCGCGGCGAAACCGGCGCCGATTTCCACGCCCTTCACCGCGTTGATGCCCATCATCGCCGAGGCGATGTCGGCGTCGAGCCTGCCGTAGACCGGCTCGCCCCAGCCGACCGGAACACCGCTCGCGACGACGCTGACTCGCGCGCCGCAGGAATCCCCCGAAACGCGCAACTCGTCCATGAACTGCTCGAGTTGGGCTACGATCCCCGGATCCGGGGAAAAAAAAGAATTCTGGCCGACGGCATCCCAGGACTTGAACACGATTTTGTTCGGACCGAGCTGCGCAAGATGGCCGCGTACTTCTACGCCATAACGCTCGCGCAGCCACTTCTTGGCGATCGCGCCGGCGGCGACGCGGATCGTGGTCTCGCGCGCCGATGCCCGGCCTCCGCCGCGGTAGTCCCGCA
>DATHHS010000274.1:0-2318 GCA_035317085.1 Burkholderiales bacterium | reverse complement strand
TCCCGGCATTACGACCGGGGTGGGAGGTGCATCCCTGGACTGGGACAGGCGAAGGCGGGTAACGCCCGTTCAGACCACGTCCCAGGAAGCCTGGCCTGAAGCTGAGCCTTTGGGATGAGATACTCCCTTGGGTGAGAGCCGCGGTGGAACGCCGACAAATGAGCGCGCTGCAAGGCGCGAGCCGCATCGCAAGATGCGGAGGATGAGGATCAGCGTTTGCCGGCGTTCCGCTTCCTTCAAATTTCGTAGCCCGGGTTGAGCGAAGCGAAACCCGGGAGCGGCGACGGAGCCGGACCTTCGTTCCCGGATTTCGCTGCGCTCAATCCGGGCTACGAAACGACGAAACCGCGTAACGGACGAACGAAAAGCAGGCCCACCCCTGCCCTTTCCTTGGACCGGACCGGTTTCGCGTTTGACGTGACAGCAATGTGCAGGCGCGCGATCCATTCCCGCTCGCGCGCCGAAAAACTCGGACGCCATACGCGTCGCGAGAATGCGAGCGCTCGCACCATCCGCCCCCGCGAAGCGGGGGAGGGGGACCACTGGAGCTCGCGCAGCGAGCGAACCGTGGTGGAGGGGGCGCTGGACGCGGAGCTTCGTTAGCGGCGCAGAAATTTCTCGTCGCAAGAAGAAGCGAGCGAGCGAACATGTCCGAAGATCACCGAAACTCCCGCGCCGCGTTGAGTCCGGCGCCCCCTCCACCACCCTGCTTCGCAGGCACAGCCGACGCTTCGCGTCGGCGTTCTTTACGTAAAGTACGGCGGCCGGAGGCCGCCTATGCCCCCTCCCCCGCTATCGCGGGGGCGGATAAAAAATTATCCCGTCCGCGCCTCCAGCACTGCCTGGATCGAGATATGCGACCACGCCGAAATCTTGTCGCGGAACGCCATGTAGGAATCGTGCACCTTGCGCGCTTTGTCGCTCTTGGCGGCAAGCTCGCCGAGCACATCGCCCGCCGTCGTGCGGGCTGCTGCGATAAGATCAGACGGAAAGGTTCGCAGCTGCGCATTGTCGCGTGTCTTGAGCGTCGCCAGCGCTTCGATGTTGAGCCGCTCCATCTCGGCCAGCGCGAAAGCGGCTTCCGCAGCGCAGGCGTGTTTGACGATCGCCTTCATTTCATCGTCGAGCGTTTCCCAGGCTTTCAGCGAAACGATGCATTCGCCGGTGCCGTTCGGCTTATTGAAGCCGGGGCCGTAATAGAACGGCGCGAAGCGGTAGAGGCCGAGCGCGATGTCGGAGCCGGGGCCGACGAATTCGGCGCCGTCGATCACGCCGGATTGCAGCGCGACCAGAATTTCCCCCGGCGACGTTGTCTGCGGGATGGCGCCGAGCCGGCGATAGACTTCGCCGCCGAGACCGAGCGAGCGGATTTTCAAACCGTGCACATCGTCGCGGCTTTTGAGCTCGCGGCGAAACCAGCCGCCCATGCATACGCCAGTGTTGCCGCCCATGAACGGCTTGACGCCGAACGGTGCGTAAAGCTCGTCCCACAGCGCCTGGCCACCGCCGGCATCGATCCAGGAAACGTGCTCGTTCGGAATGAGCCCGAACGGCACCGTGGTGAAGAACGCCGCCGCCGGCTCCTTGCCCTGCCAATAGAACGCGGCAGTGTGGCCCATCTCGGCGACGCCAGAGCCGACCGCATCGAGCACTTCAAAAGCCGGCACCACTTCGCCCGCGGCGGAGACTGTTATTTCAAGGCGACCGCCCGAAAGAGAACCAATTCGCTCGGCGATGCGTTCCGCCGACATGCCCGGCCCAGGCAGGCGTTTTGGCCACGACGTGATCATGCGCCATTTGCGCTTGTCGCCTTGCGCCAGCGCCGGCGTAGCCAGCGCGCCGACGAGGCTGGCCGCGCCGCCGCGGGCAAGCCCGCGGCGTGTGATTTTGCCCATCATGATCTCCTTCAAGACCAATTCTAATGTGTTGGCCTGCGACTTCAAATCGTTGCGGAAATCCGGCCAGGACGGCGCGCTCCCACCTTGCACCGTCAGGTATTTTCGGACACAGGTGGGCAGCGCGTAAATGCAGGGTGGGGAGAGCGCCATGGGAGCGAATTTCGGCATCGCGGGGGTGGATTGGCAGCAGCGGGTCAACTGGGACCGGCTGCGCACATACCGCACCGAGCGGGCCCGCGAGATGATGAAGAAGCACGGCCTGGGCGCCGTGCTCTGCATGTACGACGAGAATGTGCGTTACATCACCGGCACGCTGACGCCGGGCTGGAACCGGCTCAAGCCCGGCCTGCGCTACGCCATGTTGTGCGGCGACGGCGCGCCGATCCTGTTCGAGCAAGGCGATCTCGGCTTCCAGATCGA
>DATHHS010000273.1:0-2388 GCA_035317085.1 Burkholderiales bacterium | reverse complement strand
GACCGTGTCGCTGACGAGCACGCGCGGGACGGTTTCGGGGTGGAGGGCGCGCACCGTGGTATCGAGCGTCGCGAAAAGCTTGTCCGCGACCAGCGCCTCGCTTTGCGTCAGCGCGCGCATCAGGGTGGACTTGCCCGCATTCGTGTACCCGACGAGCGCCACGCGAGCGAGGCCCTCGCGCTCCTGCCGCCGGGCGCGCTGCGTTTTTTGCTCGAGGGCCATCCCGTCGAGCTCCTCCTGCAGCTCGGCGATGCGGTCGCGGATCTTGCGCCGATCGAGCTCGCCGTGCGACTCGCCGCCGCTGCGGCCGCCGGTGCCGCTGCGCCCCCGGTCCTTCGGCCCGGCCTCCTTGGCGGCTTCGCGCATGCGCGGCGCCATGTAGCCCAGGCGCGCGATCTCGACCTGCGCGCGCGCGTAGCGCGAGCTCGCGTGCCGGTGAAAGATTTCCAGGATGACCATGCTGCGGTCCATCACGTCGCAGCCGACCTCCATCTCCAGGGTGTGCGCCTGCGAGGGGGAGATCTCGTGGTCCACGAGGACGACGTCGACGGCGTCCTGCTCCCGCAACAGGCGCAACTCCTCGCGCTTGCCTTTTCCGAAGTACGCCGCCGCGTCGAACCCGGCGCGCTTCTGCGTGAACGTGCCGACGACCTCGAACCCCAGCGTCTTCGCGAGCTGGCGCAGCTCGGTCAGCGACGCCTCGAACTCGAGGTCGCTCACGCCGGGCCGCTGCACGGCCGCGACGATGGCGCGCGATGGCTTCTCGCCGGGCCCTTTCAATTGCATTCGATGCCCACGTTACACCAGCGCCTTCAAGCCCTTGCGCTCCACCAGATCGAGCAGCTTGAGCGCCGTGCCACTGGGCGTCTTTTCGCCGACTTCCCACTTCTGCACCGTCGATACGCTGGTATTCAGGTACGCCGCAAACACGGCCTGGCTCGCGCGTTCCTTCAGGCGCAGCCGCTTGATCTCGTAGGCGGAATACACGCGCGGCGATTCGAGTTTGAAGGTTTCGAACTCGCGCATGGTCTTGCCGTCGATCGCGCCGATCTCGTACAGCCCGCGGGCCGTTTCCTCTATTTCTTTCCGCAGCCGCCGCTTAGCCATCCTTCACCTCCAGCAGTTTTCCCGACTCGAGCAATTGTCCGAGCGCCGTGCGATCCAGTGCCAGCATCACGCCGGCGATGCGCTTCAAGTCGCGCTCTTCCTTCTGGTCGATGTTCCCGCGCTCGTTCTTTGCGAATCCGTAGAGAAAGATCCAGCGATCCCGGAAATTACCTGCGACGAGGGTCCTTGCGCCGCCGCTCTTGCCGCCGCCCGGCAGCGCGACGCGCTTCTTGAACAAGCCACCGCCGAGACGCGCATCGACAAGGCCCGACTCCATCTCGGTGACCGCGACCAGCAACGCGCGGTCCGTCACACCCTCTTTTCGCGCCCAGCGGGCAAACACCCGGGTCTTGAAGGCCGGCAAGCGCACGCCGAAACCATACCACTGAGTGCTATAGTTTGCAAGCGTAAGGTCTGGTCAGCGACGCCTCGAACTCGACGTCGCCCACGCTGGGCCGTTGCACGGCCGCCACTATGGCGCGCTTCGGCTTCTGGTCGATATCCTGCATCATGGTGGCGGAGCCTATCAGTGATCGGTCCATTGTTGACGGAAAAAGTGCATGCCATCCTGCGCGCCGCCGCGCGCGCCGGTACGCCCGCGGTCGAGTGCTCGCTGGACCTGGATCGCTCGAGGACGACCGTCGAGGTGGGCGTTGCGGAGTGGACCTGGCAAGGCGAACGCTTCCCCTATTTGGAAACCTGCAAGGACAGAACCGTCTACCACTGGGTGGGCGAGGCCTTTCAGCCGGTGTCGCGCTTCACGACGTCGCTGATCAAGCTGGTGCCGACCGAATGGGGCCCGCCGACGTTCGAAATCGACGGCATCAAGATGCTGCCCACCGCGCGCGTCTCGCCCTACGCGGATGCCGAACGCAAAGTAGGACTGATCCAGCCGCGCGGCAAAGTGATCCTCGACACCTGCGGCGGCCTCGGCTACTTCGCCGCCTGGTGCCTGCAGGGCCGGGCGAGCCAGATCCATTCCTACGAGAAGAACGCCGACGTGATCTGGCTGCGCAGCCTCAATCCCTGGTCGCCCGAAACCGGCGGCAGCCTGACGCTGACCCACGGCGACATCGCCGCGCAAATCGGCGCGCTCCCCGACAAATCCTTCGACGCCATCCTGCACGACCCGCCGCGCTTCGGTACCGCCGGAGAACTCTACTCGCAAGCCTTCTACGACCAACTGGCCAGAGTGCTCAAGCGCAACGGCAAACTATTCCACTACACCGGCACACCGAACAAACTAACCAGCGGCCGGAACGTTCCCAACGAAGTAACGAA
>DATHHS010000272.1:0-20452 GCA_035317085.1 Burkholderiales bacterium | reverse complement strand
GCCGGGCGCTGGCTGATCGAACATCTCAAGTCGAATATTGCGCCGCGTGCAAGGCCTGCCAAAGCGAGGCGCAGACCGTAGACTAAGGAGGATCCATGCTGCGATTACTCGCCTTAACGCTCGCCCTCGCCGCCGGCAGCGTCGCCGCCGAGCCGCTGCGCATCGCCATCGTCTCCCGCACGGTGTTCTACGTGCCGCTCTGGATCGCGCAGGACAAGGGATACCTCAAAGCCGAGGGCATCGACGCCTCGATCGAGGTCTACAACAACGCGGAAAAGATCAACGAGGATCTGCGCTCGGGCAAGGTGCAGATCGCGGTGTCGACCCCGGAGAGCGTCATCATCGACGCCTACCGGGACGGGCCGCTGCGCATCATCGCCGGCAACGCCGAGCGGCTGCCGCACTTCATCATCGCCAAGCCGTCGATCAAGACGCTCGCCGAGCTGCGCGGCGCGCGCTTCGGCGTGCTCTCGCTGCAGGAGGGCAGCACCTACCTCGTGCACCGCATGATGTCCGCGAACGGCTTCAAGCCGGGCGAGTACGAGGTCGTCGCAGTCGGAGGCGCGCCGGCGCGCTGGAAGCTCCTGCAGGAAGGCAAGATCGACGCCGGCTTGCAACCCTTTCCGTTGAGCTACCAGGCCGAGGCGGCCGGCTTCTCCAACTTCGGGCCCATCACCCGGTACGTGCAGGACTATCTCTTTACCACGATCAATGTAGACGGCCAGTGGGCGGCACGCAACGGGCCGGCACTGACCGCGTTCCTGCGCGGGCTGCGGCGCGGCCTCGCTGCGATGAAGAATGAGCCGGAGATGGCGGTCGCCACCGCCGCCCGGGAGCTCGATACGACGCCCGCGCTCGCGCGACGCGCGCTCGGCGACACGGCGAAGCTCGAAATCCTGTCGCTGGATCTCTCCGTTTCGGAGCGTGCGCTCAAGGGGACCTTCGACACCCTGCTCGGCGTCGGGCTGCTGCCGCCCGGCACGCCGTTCGAGCCGGCGCGCGTGGTGGATGTGCAATATCTCAGGAAAGCACAGTGAGAGCGGGCAGCCGGAAACTGCTTCTGGATATTCGACTCACTGTTCGCTAGCCGCCGCCTCCACCTCTATTCCGCGCGCACGGTATAGCGCGCCATCATGCCGCCCGCCATGTGATCGGCCACGTGACAGTGCAGAAGCCAGGTTCCGGCGTCGTCCGGGCGCATGTCGACGACCTGGGTGGTCGCGGGAAATACGTCGACCGTGTCCAGGCGCGAGCCGTGACGCAGCACCGTGTTGCCGTGCCAGTGCACGGTGTGGAGGTCGTTCTCGTTGCCGAGGCCGATCACGTACCAGCGCACCCGCTCCCCGCGGCGCATGCTGAGGCCCTGGAGATTGCCGTAGAGCAGGCCGTTGATCGCGTGCTTGCTGTTGCTCTCGCGGAATTCCACGTTGCGCCTTCTCACCGGACCCTCGGAGACTGAAAACTCCATCACGTTCCGGTAGATGTAGGGGCTCATGGTTTCGTCGAAAATCATGAAGAGCAGCACGAATTCCCGGTCGACGTCCTTTGGCCTGCCGTCGGCCTTTGCGCGCCCGGCGCGCGTCACGATGATGGCGCCGACGAGGCCCGCGTTGATGGACTGGCTCTCGTGGTCGTGGGAATGATAGAGCCAGACGATCGAATCCGGGTCCGACGGGCCGGGGCCGGCGCGCTCGGGCACGCGCCAATGGTAGGTATAGCGGCCCTGCGGCTGCACGTGCGCGCCCGTCTCGGGAACGCCCTGACTGGAAGCGTCGGCCTGCGCGGCCGGGCCATGCTCGTGCGCAGGCGCCTTGTCGTCGGTCGCGTAATGCGCGCCTTCGGAGGATTTTTCGTAAAAGACGCCGTGCGGATGGATGCCGACCGGGATGGTGGTGTTGTTGCGGAATACGACGGTAATGCTGTCGCCGACTTCGGCGCGGATGATCGGCCCCAGGATGCCGAGACTCTGTTCGTCCGGACCGCGGGCTTTCAGCGTCGTGAAAGTGGCGTCGGTGTACTCCCGGTAGACCGCCTTGTAGTACTTGCGGCCAATGCGCTCGTCTTTTTGCATGACGAAAACTTCCTCCGCGCCGGTGAAAGGCTTGCCGGTGATCGGGTTTTCAGGATAGGACGGGGCGTAGTCCCAGACGATCGCATCCGCCTCGATGTAGTAGATGCGCTCGACCGCGTTCGCACGCGGAAGTCCCGCGGCCAGGAACAGGGCTATGGCGAGCGTGCGCGCATATGACGGGAGGAAATATGGCGGGAGGAAGCGCATGCGGACTCCAGGAGAGTTCCTGCGAAAGGCGTCCTCGCTATTTACCCCCGTTTTGTTGCGGGCTCATTAAAGACCTGGGGTCGCCGCGCTATTTCCCCGGATGCAGCACCAGCTTCCGGAGGGGAATATCATCCCGTCAATCCGCATGACCACGGCGGACGTCACCCAGGGCCCTGATCCATGAGTTGCTCGCGGGCAAGTGCCGGCAGTAGGGACCGGAGCGGCAGATACCGCCTGTTCGACCGGGCGGCGGGCCTGCCGCTCGCCTTGCTCATCCTGGCATTGGTTTCGCCCGGTGCCGTGGCGCAGTCTGCCGTCGGGACGCCGCGAACCATCCGGGTCGTGACGGACAACGTCTACGCGCCCTACTCGTTTCAATCGGACGAAGGCAGGCCGCAGGGCATCCTGATCGATCAATGGCAGGCGTGGGAAAAGAAGACCGGGATCAAGGTCGAGATCCACGCGATGAACTGGCCCGAGGCGTTGCGGCGCATGCGCGCGGGCGAGTTCGACGTGATCGACGACATCGTCGAAACGCCCGAGCGGCGGGACTATCTTGATTTCACCCCTCCCTATGCCACGATCGGAGCGTCGATCTTCTTTCGCAGCAACATTTCCGGCATCACGGACCTCGCCTCGCTGAAAGGATTTTCGGTCGGAGCCAAGACGGATGGTTACCTGATGCACGAGCTCAAGGCGAACGGGGTGACGACCGTGCTCCTGTTCCCCAATTACGAGGCGATCATTGCGGCGGCGAAGCAGCAGAAAATCAACGTCTTTGTGGCTGACGCCCCGCCCACCATTTACCTTTTGAACAAGCTGGGCATCGAGGATGAGTTCCGGCTTTCGGCGCCCGTCAGTGTCCGCGAAATCCGACGGGCGGTGCGCAAAGGGAATGCGGACCTGCTGCGCACGGTTTCGGAGGGCTTTGCGGCCATCGAACCAGGAGAATTGAAGCGAATCGACGAGAAATGGATTGGCCACACTGTCAATAAATATGGGCGTTACCTCACCTACACGGGCTACACGGCGGCGGTGGCGATCCTGGTCATCGCGGGCCTCGTCGGGTGGAATCGCACGCTCGGAAAAAAGGTCGTGCAGCGGACCGCGGCCCTGCGGCGGTCCGCTGCGGAGCTTCAGGCGCTGTCGCGGCAAAAGGAAGAGCACCTTCGGCTCGTCATCGACACAATTCCCGCGATGGCCTGGACCGTTCGGACTGATGGCGTCGTTGATTTCCTCAACAAGCGCTGGATGGAATATTGCGGTCTATCTCTGGAGCAATATGTGGATGACCCGCTGGGACCAGTTCATCCCGAAGACATTCCAAGGGTCATGAAAAGATGGGAGGAAAACATGGCTGCTGGCGAACCTCATGAGGATGAAATGCGCTTGCGTCGTGCTGACGGGGAGTACCGTTGGTTCTTGGTTCGCGATGTGGCGCTACGCGATGAAGAGGGAAATATTGTCAAATGGTATGGAACGAGTACCGATATCGAGGACCGCAAGCGGGCTGAGTATGCAGTGCGAGACTCCCGCGTCCAGCTCCAGGCGCTGTCGCGGCGGCTGGTCGAGCTGCAGGAGACCGAGCGCCGGCAGCTTTCCCGCGAGCTCCACGACCGGGTCGGCCAGAACCTGACCGCCCTGAAAATCAACCTCGATATCCTCCACACGGCGTTCACTTCACACGGAACCGGCGAAGTTCGCGCCCGAGTGGACGATTCGGCGGCGCTTCTCGAGTCGACGATGGACACGATCGAGGACGTCATGTCCGAGCTGCGACCGCCGATGCTCGACGACCACGGGCTCGCGGCGGCGCTGGACTGGCACGCGAGAAAGTTCTCGATGCGAACGGGGATCGCGGTCGCGGTACGCGGAAGGGAGCCGGCCGTGCGGCCCGTACCTCAAGTCGAAATCGCGCTCTTTCGCATCGCACAGGAGGCGCTCAACAATGTTGCAAAACACGCCCGCGCGCAGCGCGTCGAAATTACGCTCGATCATGCGAACGGCGAAAGCGTGATGTCCGTGCAGGACGACGGAATCGGCTTCGACGGCGTGCCGGATACCCCGGACGAGCTGAAGCCCGGCCTGGGCATGGTAACGATGAGAGAACGGGCGCAGGCGGTCGGCGGGCGTTTCGAGATTGGAGCGCTGCCCGCTCGCGGCACGCAACTCACGGTGCGGGTTCCGTACTGACATGAAGATCAAGGTTCTGATCGCCGACGATCACGGCGTCGTGGCTGAGGGACTGCGCAGTCTGATTGAGGCGCAGGCCGACATGGAAGTTGTCGCCCTCGCCGTGGACGGCCATGAGGCCGTGCGCCGCGCCACGGAGACCCGTCCGGACGTGGTCCTCATGGACATTGGCATGCCCGTTCTGAACGGCACCGAGGCGACGCGGATCATCCGGGAGCGGGGCACCCAGACCCGCGTCATCATGCTCTCGGCGTACTCGGACCCGGTTCACGTGTACCGTGCGTTTCAGGCCGGCGCCACGGGGTATATCGCCAAGAAATCAGTCGCCAAGGAAGTGGTCGATGCGATTCGGATGGCGCACGAAGGCAGGCACTATCTCAGCAGGCATCTGACGGCGGGTCTGACCGACCATGTCGTCCACAAGGCCGCTTCGGGAGACCCTCTTCAGCGTCTCAGCTCCCGCGAGCGGCAAGTCCTGCAAATGCTCGCCGAGGGACATCCGGTCGCCAAAATCGCGGGAACGCTGTCGCTTTCGCCCAAATCGGTTGAGACCTACCGCGCCCGAATGATGGACAAACTCGGCATTCACGACCTTGCGAGCCTTGTCAAGTTCGCGATCCAGCAGGGCGTTACTCCTCTCGAATAGCCGCAACGCAGGCGTCGCATCACCTCCCCTGGCCAGAGGATCCCTGATGCAGTGTCAGGAAAACTCTGACACCGATGTCGATTTGGCCCGACAGCATTGAATACCCTCGTCATTTAGTCTTGCGAAAGGCGATGGCGAAAAAGGGAGAAGCCCGGACCGGCTGGTCTCTCATGAGCCGGGGCAGAGCGATGCCAAAGGGGGAATCCGGGCGGTATATGACCGAGCAACTCAGAATTCTGCTGGTGGAAGACATGGCGGCCGACGCCGAGCTCCAGGTGCACGAGCTGAAGCGCGCCGGCTTGAGCGTCGTTCATGCGATTGTCGAGAGCGAGAAGTCGTTCGTCGATGCGCTACGCGAGTTCGCACCGGACGTGATCCTCTCCGACCTTTCGATGCCGGGCTTCGACGGCATGGCGGCGCTCGCACTGGCGCGTGAAAGATGCCCGGACACCCCGTTCATCTTCGTTTCGGGAACGATCGGCGAGGAATCCGCCATCGAGGCGCTCAGGAGCGGCGCCACCGACTACGTTCTGAAGAACAACCTCGTTCGCCTGTCTTCGACGGTGGAGCGGGCATTGCGAGAGGGCAAGGAGCGGGTCGCCCGCCGCGAGGCGGAGGGAGAGCTCGAGGCGCTGCGCGAGCGGCTGCGCAGCATCGTCTCCACGCTTCCGGACGTCGTATGGTCCGTTGCCGTTCCCTCGCGCGAGATCCTGTACGTCAGCCCCGCTACGTCCGCGGTTTTCGGCCGGACGCAGAAGGAGTTTTACGAGAGCCGCACGCTTTGGGGCGAGCTGATCCATCCCGAAGACCGGCCGCGGATGATGGCCTTGTGGCAGAACGCGGTGACAGGCGAGACGTTCGAACCGGAATACCGGATCGTGAAGCCGGACGGCGAGATACGGTGGATCCAGGGGCGCGGACGCTTCGCCGGCGACGCGGCTGGCCACGTAGTCCGGATGGACGTAATTTCCCGGGACGTCACCGTGCAGCGCGAGCGTGAACGAAAGCTCGCACAGCTCAGCCGCGTCCACGCAGTGCTGAGCGGAATCAACTCGGCAATCGTGCGCGTGCACAGCCGGGATGAGCTGTTTCGCCATGCGTGCCGCATCGCCGTGGGAGCCGGACAGTTCCGCATGGCCTGGGTGGGCGTCGTCGACGGCGAAGCCAAGCAGGTGAAACCGGTCGCCTGGGACGGCGAAGTACGCGGCTTCTTCGAAAACGCGCCTCTCGCCATGACGGGGACGGGAGGACGGAGCCTGGTCGGGCAGGCAGTCAGAGAAAAAATGGCCGTGATCTCGAACGACGTTCAGAACGATCCGCAAAGAATGATGAAGAAGGAGTGCCTGGAGCGCGGGATCAATTCGCTGGCCGCCTTGCCGTTGATGGTCGGCGGCGACGCGGTCGGCGTCCTGGCTCTGTACGCCGGTGAGCTCGGGTTCTTCGACAGCGAAGAAATGAAGTTGCTGGTCGACCTCGCGGGCAATATCTCGTTCGCGCTCGAGCACATCGAAAACGAAGAAAAGGTCCGATATCTGGCTTACTACGATTCGCTTACCGGCCTCGCCAACCGCACCTTGTTCCTCGAGCGGTTGGCGCAGTACGCGAGCACGGCGAGCAGCGAGCAGCAGCAGTTCGCACTCCTCATCGTCAACATCGAGCGGTTCAAGACCATCAACGATACGTTCGGCCGACACGTAGGCGATGGGCTTCTCAAGCAGGTGGCCGGGCGGGTGCTGGAGGAGGTCGGGGATCGCAACCAGGTGGGGCGCGTCGGCGGCGACCACTTCGCGGTAGTGATCCCCAATGTGAAGGACGAAGAAAGGTTGACCCGGTGGCTGAAACGAGGGCAGCGGCGCGTCGATGGCGAACCCTACACGGTGGACGGCCGGGAGCTGCGGGTCTCCACCCGGGCCGGCGTGGCATTGTTTCCGGGCGACGGCAAGGACGCGGATATCCTGTTCCGGAACGCCGAAGCCGCGCTCAAGAAATCGTCCTCAGGCGACGGATATCTCTTCTACACGAAGCAGATGACCGAGCGGATGGCCGAGAACCTTTCGCTCGAGAACAAGCTGCGGCAAGCGCTGGAAAAGGAAGAATTCGTGCTGTATTACCAGCCGAAGGTGGATGTCGACACCCGGCGCATGGTCAGTGCCGAGGCACTGATCCGCTGGCGGAGTCCGGAGCTCGGACTGGTGCCACCGCTGCAGTTCATTCCGTTGTTGGAAGAAACGGGACTGATTCTGCAAGTCGGCTCGTGGGCGCTGAAGCGCGCATCGCTCGATCACCGCCACTGGGTGGAGCAGGGCCTGAAGGCGCCGCGGATAGCGGTGAATGTGTCGCCGATCCAGCTGCGGCAGCGCGACTTCGTCGAGGTTTTGAAACAGGCGATCAGCGAAGGCGTCGCGCCGCCGGGCATCGATCTGGAGATCACGGAGAGCCTCGCGATGGAAGATATCCAGGCCAATATCGTGAAACTGACTTCGGTGCGTGCGCTCGGCGTGAACATCGCGATCGACGATTTTGGCACGGGTTATTCATCGCTCGCCTATCTCGCGAAGCTTCCAGTGCAGTCGCTCAAAATAGACCGATCGTTCATCGTCGCCATGGTGGAAGACTCCGACAAGATGACCCTGGTGTCGACCATCGTTTCGCTCGCCCATTCCCTGAGGCTGAAGGTCGTCGCAGAAGGCGTCGATTCAGAGGATCAGGCAAAGCACTTACGCCTTCTGCGGTGCGACGAGATGCAGGGCTATCTCTTCAGCAGACCGCTGCCGCTGGACGAGCTGACTGCGCTGCTGGAACCGAACGGGTGACGGACCGCGGCGCTTCGCGCGCCGCCCCCGGGAGAAGCCGTGCGCTATTTCTTCGGATGCAGCACCAGCTTCTGCACGCGCCAGTTGAGGAGCTCGGCAACGTAGAGCAGGTTCTCCGACGGGCAGGCGATCTCGTGGATCCAGCCGAACTGCTTCAGCTGCTTGCCGGCTTCGCCGAGAACTCCGAGCACCTTCCCCTCGAGGCTCAGCTTGTACACGCGGCCGGGGAACGCATCCGAGGAGTACAGGACCTGATTCGGTCCGGGCGTGATGCACACGGTCCACGGTGAGCCGGGCATCATCGTCTTCGGGCTACCCGAGGCCTCGATCTTCGCCGCGTCAGGCAGATTGCCGATCGCCGGGCGCGCCTTCGGATCGTAGGGCACGTCGATCGTGAACTCGCGCTGGAAGCCGCCCTCCCCGTCGAACACCTGGATGCGCCGGTTGCCGCGGTCGGCGACGTAGATGTTGCCTTTCGCGTCCGCCGCGATCGAGTGCGGGGTGTTGAATTCGCCGGGCTTGGTGCCGCGGTCGCCCCAGGACTTGAGCCAGTTGCCGTTCCTGTCCACCTTGGCGACGCGCGAGTTGATGTAGCCGTCGCTGATGAAGGCGTTGCCCGCCGGATCGAAGGCGACGTCGGTCACCTGCCTGAAGCGCCCGTCCTCGGCGGGAAGGGGCGGCTTGGGGTGCTTCAAAGGCCCGGTGTCCTCGTCGGAAGACTCCTGCTTGCGCCCGAACACCAGCAGCACGCGGCCGCGGGGACTGAACTTGACGACCATGTCCGATCCCTTGTCCGCGACCCAGAGGTTGTCGCCCTTGTCCACGCGGACGGTATGGCCGAACGACCAGGCGTACAGGTTCTTGCCGATCTCCCGCACGAACTTTCCTTCGCGATCGAACTCGAGCAACTGCGCCGCGGCGGCCGCGTAGGCCGGCCCCGTGGTGTTGCCGCGCGACAGGACGAACACGTGCCCCTTCGAATTCACGGCGACGCCGGTCACTTCGCCGAGGTACAGGTCCTTCGGCAGCTTGAGCGGGTCCGACCCCTCGAACGGAATCTGCGGCACGGGCTCCTGCGCCAGTGCGGGTGAAGCAAGCAGCATCAAGCCAAAAAGCAGGCGTTTCATGACATCCTCCTTGGACGGGTGTTGCGGCGCACTGCGCCGGGCATTTATTACAAGGGGCGAGTATACGGCAGACACCCGTCCCGGTGAGCGCAGCAACGGCGAATTAGACTAAACTATCTCCATCGCTTCGGGCCGAGGACGGCTCGGGCGAGTTTTCAATCTAATTTCTTTCGTCAGGAGAGACTTGTGCCAACCGGAAAAGTGAAGTGGTTCAACGCATCGAAGGGTTTTGGCTTCATTCAGGCAGATGATGGTTCGAAGGACGTTTTCGTGCATGTTTCGGCGGTGGAGAAGGCCGGCCTGTCCACCTTGAACGAAGGCCAGAAAGTCGGATACGAACTGGTCACGGGCAAGAACGGCAAGACCTCGGCCGAGAATCTAAAGGCGATGTAAAAGCCTGTGGTCGCTTCAGGGAGAACTGTGGCAGATGAACATCATTTGGCGTTTCTATAGCGATCCCACTCACGTCTGGAGATGGCAGCAGATTTCCGCAGACCGGACGGTGGTCTCGGAATCGAATCGGGCCTACAAGAACTATGAAGGATGCCTGGCCGATGCCACGGAGAGGGGGTACGTTTTCCAGGCGCCTCAACCCAAGTCGAACAAGGGGCGCGTGCGCGTGCGCTAGGAGAATCCACCCGTCCGCGGAAGCGGCCGAAAGTCCCAGGTGAGGTCGGCCTGGTCGGAGGAGGACCTCTTCGAAGTCCGTCCCGGCCGGCAAACGCTGGCGCTCGTTTGAGGTTTTCGTTCTAACCTGAGAGTTTCGCCCCTGGAGGAAGAGATGATCCGGAATCAATCGCGCTTTTTGCTGTTCGCCTCGTGCGCTGCGGTGGCCCTGCTCGCCGCTCCCCCGGCGAGCGCACAGGATCTGCTGGTCGGTCAGGTCGCCTCGCAGACCAACCCGGCGACGGCCGCCAACGCCAAAGGAATGGTTACCGGCCTGAAAACCTATCTCGACTTCGTCAATGAGCGGGGCGGAATCGGCGGACGGCAGGTGAAGCTCGTCACCAAGGACGACAACCTCGTTCCCGGAAAAATGGTCGAGATGACCAAGGAGTACATCGCCGACAAGAACGTGCTGGCCCTCGCGGGCTACGTCAACACCGGCGGCATCACCGAGGTCTCCAAGGCGAACCTTCCGGGCCAGGCCGGCATCGCCATGATCGCGCCGCTGCAAGGCGACAAGAGCATCGTCGGCGCGGAAAATTTCTTTCCCTTCCGGTCCGGTTACCCCGACGAAGTCATCGCCCTCGTCAAGGAGGCGGCCAACACGCAGAAGAAGAAAGTGGTCGTCGTCTACTGGAACATCACCTTCGGGCCGGCGATGATGAAGCTCGTCCAGGAGATGTCCAAGCAGGAAAACCTGAAAGTGGTCGCCTGGGTGCCGATCGACGCGACCGCCCAGGACAAATTCGAACCGATCATGAAGGAGGCCGTGGCCGCGGTGGTCAAGGAATCGCCGGACACGGTGATCATGCTGATCTCGGGTCGGTATTCGCTCGAATTCATCAAGCAGATGAAGAATTCCACGGCCGCCGACGCGCAGCTCTACGCGATGTCGATCGTGCCCTCGGCAGACGTCGTCAAGGCCGTGGGAGAGGAAAAGGCGCGCGGCATCGTGATCGCGCAGGCGGTGCCCTTCCCGTTCTCGGCCACGCTGCCCCTGGTGTCCGAGTACCAGAAACTCATGAAGCAGTACGCGCCGAACGAACCTCTCTCCTTCTCCACCCTGGAAGGCTTCGTCGCCGGCAAGATCACCGTCGAGGCGATCAAGCGCGCCGGCCCCAAGCCGACGCGCGAGAAAGTCCTGAAAGCGCTCTATGCGATGGGCGAGGTCGATCTCGGCGGCGTCTACGTGAATTACTCGTCCAAGGCGAGAAACGGCTGGGGCCTGGTGGATCTCACGGTGATCGGACCGGCCGGAAAGCTGTTGCGCTAGCGCAAGCCCGGCGGCCCGATCGGAATTTCGGGACCCTGGCCACCGCTTTTCAAAACCGCGGATGAAATACAAGGATTACTACGGCGTGATGGGCGTCGAGCGCAAGGCGACTCCCGAGGAGATCAAGAGCGCATACCGGAAACTCGCCCGCAAGTATCACCCGGACGTTTCCAAGGAACCCGGCGCCGAGGAAAAATTCAAGGAAATCGGCGAGGCCTACGAGACTCTCAAGGATCCGCAGAAGCGCGCCGCCTACGACCAGCTGGGCAGCCATAGCCCCGGCCAGGATTTCCGGCCGCCTCCGGGCTGGGGAAAACAATTCGGCGACGGGCAATTTTCGTTCGACGATATCGACCTCGCGGATTTGTTCGCGGGTATCGCGGGGGGCCGGCATCGCTCCGGGCGGAGCGCCGGCGCGATGCCGGGACAGGACTACGAAGTCGCGGCGCCCATCACGCTCGAAGACGCCTACCGCGGCACCGAGCTGGAGCTGAAGCTCGCCATCCCCGAGTACGACAGGAGCGGTTTCACGCGCCGCGTCGAGCGCAGCGTCAAGGCGCGCATCCCGAAGGGAGCGACCGACGGCCAGCGCCTGCGCCTCCCCGGCAAGGGGAGCAAGGGCCTGAACGGCGGGCGCGACGGCGATCTGTATCTCAACATCGCGCTGCATCCGCATCGGCTATTTCGCGTGAGCGGTCACGATCTCTACCTCGATCTGCCGCTCGCGCCGTGGGAAGCGGTGCTCGGCACGAGCGTGCAGGTGCCCACGCTGGGTGGATCGGTGAGCCTCAAGGTCCCGCCGGGAACGCACGCCGGCCAGCAGCTCCGGCTCGCCGGACGCGGACTCCCCAAGCCGCGCGCCGGAGAAGGCGACCTGTTCGCGATCGTCCAGATCGCCGTGCCGACCGCGGCGAGCGAGCGCGAGCGCGCATTGTTCAAGGAACTTGCCGAGACCTCGAAATTCAACCCGCGCAAACATTTCGAGCAAGGGGCGTGAAAACGACTTCTATGCGCGCGATCAGGGCCCAGGGGAATGGAGCCGGGCTGACAGCCCTGCGTTACGACGCGGTCTGACCGACCTTCCCTGCAAATACGACCACCCGGTCCCGGCCATCCTGTTTGGCTTGATAGAGAGCGATGTCGGCCGCCTTGACCAGAGCCTCCGGCTCGGACGCATGGTCGGGGAAGACGGCCATCCCCACGGAAATCGTTATCGTGCCCAGGTTCTTATGGGCGTGGCGCACGCTCAGATGCCTTACGCCATCGCATAATTTCTCGGCGCGCATCCGGGCGCCTTCCATCGTCGCGGGAGACAGGATCAGCAGGAATTCCTCGCCCCCGTAACGGCAGATGACATCGCTGCCGCGGACTTCCTTTTTCAGGTACAAGCCCAGCTCGCGCAGGACGGCGTCCCCGCCGTCGTGACCGAAACTGTCGTTGAACTCTTTGAAGTGGTCGATATCAAGCATCATGACCGCAATTTGAGTGGACTGGCGTTTCGCGCGAAAAAGCTCCTGGGCCAGCGTCTCTTCCGCGTAACGACGGTTGAAGAGCCCGGTCAGCGGATCCCGGATCGACAGGCTGCGCATTGCGTCCCGCAGCTTCAGGTTGGCGATGGCGAGCCCGATATTTTCGGCGAAGCTCTTGGCCAGCCTGAATTTCTCCGCCATGCGATCTTCGCCGGCCTTGTCGCCGGCCGGTGGACCGTTCGAAACATGAAGGATGCCCAGGGTTTCTCCATGCGCGACCAGAGGAAGGCAGGCGTACATGCGGCCGTCTTCGGCGACGTGCCGGCAGCGCACCTCCTTGCCAAGGACGAGATGGCCCTGCCCGCGTCTGAGCGCCCAGCAATCGTTGGGCGGAAAGACGACGTTGGCCGGAGGCGCAGGCCCCCAGGTCGCATTCGCCTCCACCATGTTGCGCGAAGCGCTGATGACGAAAAGCGCGCCGGAATCCTCGGGAAACAGTTGCGTCGCGGTCCTGGAGATGACTGAGTAAGCCTCCGCCTCGGTATCGCTCGCCTGGAGAAAATCGTTGATCTTGCTGAACAGCGTGATTTCCCGGTTTCGCTCGGAGAGCTCCGCCGTGCGCTCGGCTATTTTCGATTCGAGCTCGCGTCCATGAGACAACAGCCTGTTCTGCGATTCCTTCAGCTCAACGGCCATGTCGTTGAACGCTTTGGCGAGGACGCCGATCTCATCCCGGCGGTCCACGTCCACCTTGGTATCGAATTTGCCCGAAGCGAGGTCCGCTGCAGCGAGAGTCAGGGCAGTCAGGGGGTTTGTAATCTGTCTTGCGATCATCACGCTTGCAAGCAAAGCCAGAAAAATACAGAGCGCGGCCACCACGACGATCAGGCGGATTTTCGTGCCCGCGATACCCAGCAGGTCGTCATAGATCGGGGTGTATTCCATGATGACCGCCGCGATGACGGGACTGTCCCCTCTGGCTTGTTCCTTTCTGATCGGAACGACAACTTGCCGGGTCCCCGACGGGAAAAGCGGACTCACTTCGGTGAAGTGCCTGGTCCGCCCGTCCTTCAAAGTCTGGCCGACCTCGTTGTTCTCGTCGTGCTCGTAGACGTTGCCCACATCCGCCAAATCCGAATCCGCGATCCTCAGCTTCTTCAGGTCGACCACGGTGATATCTCGGCGGTAGATCAGGTGAAGGCCATTGACGTAATTCTGCAGCAGCTTCTTGTCCCTATTGAGCGCTTCGTCGATGCTGCTGTAGGCCAAGGCAGCCGCCACGTGCTCGGCTTCGAGCTTCGCCGCGGCTTCGGCAGTGTCCAGTTGTTCCAGGACGGCAAAGCCCGTGATGAACACGATCAGAAGCGATATCAGGAACGCGCCGAGCAGCAGCCTGGTCTTGATGCTAGACACGCTCTCCAGCCATTTCGGTCCACCGTCGCTCGCTTATCGGATGCCCCTCGTCGCACTATAGGCCTCCGCCGGGATCGGCTCCGTGTGCCACCGCACAAAGGGAATTCGCCGCAGCTGCGCATGATGAAATAAAAAAAACCCGCCGGAGCGGGGTTCATGTCGAGATTGGCTGGAAGCGCCCGTTCAGGGCGCGAACAGGCCCGCGCAGTGTCCGGCCTGCGCCGGAAAGGCCGCGATGCTTCCTCCGTGCGGAACGCACTGGCTGGGCGGCAGCGGCACCTTGCGCTCGACCTGGCTGACGAGCAGGTCGAAAGCGCGCTGCGCGTGCGGCTCGATCAGCTCCAGTTGCGGGAACGTGTCCTGGAACGTCTCGATGTGGTTGCCGTTCTGGATCTCGTAGAGGCGATACGCGGGCCGGTCGTCGTCGCCGTGCCTGTCGCCGCGATCGTCATCGTCGCGCTTTTGATTGGACGCGGCGGCAACTTTGCGCGCGTAGGCGCGCGCGTGGTGGTCGATCGGCAGCAAGCCATCCATGGTGCCCGCGACGGTGACGAGGGGACGCTGTATCTTTCCCGTCGTGGCGAAGGCGGCGAACTGCGCGCCGACATCCGAGAACGAAAGACGGCTCACGTAGTTGTAGGTTCCAGTGCCGCTTCCGTAGGTGTCGTAGGCGGGATCGAGCCGCTTCTGCCACTGGCATTGCGTCACCTCCCAGAACTGGTTCGAATAACTCTGCCAGAGTGAAAGGGCACCCGAGACGATATCGGGAGGATAGCCGGTGCCCTGGATGTTCTTCGCCGCAGTGCTCGCGCTGCTGAATCCGGAGGCGGCGTAGTCCGGGAAATTGAGAATCGCCGGCGGCAAATCTGTGAGCAGATTGGGCGCGTGCTCGTCGACGAAAGTGCCTTCCCAGTCGACGCCGCCGTCGAAGAGGTCTGGCGCCGTCTCCACGGCGCGGCGCACCTGGTAGCCGCCGTTCGAAGTGCCGACCGCGTAGGTGAAGCGCGGCGAATGGCCATAGCCGGCTTTGACGCCGTCCTGCGCAAGCTGCGCCGCCTTGATCATGAATTCGGCCCAGCGCGTGAAAGGCTGGCCGGGATCGTTGTCGAAGAAATGCACCCATACGGGGGAAGCCGGGTTGAGCCGGCAGGCGAGCGGGTCCGCGGGCGGGGTCACGCTCACCGCGGCGATGAAGAGGTTGAGCACGCCCTTGTTCTGCGAGGCGTAGGCGTAGCCCTGCTGCACCACGTAATCGCTCCAGGCGAAATCGCCGTTGAACTCGCTGCGCGTGCCCGAGGCACCGGCAACGACCAGCCGGCCGTTCCAGTCGTTCGGAAGGCGCAGGAGAAATCGCGCCTGGCCGGTCGGATCCGAGGCGATGCGCGCATCGAGCTGCAGTCCCGGCACCGCCTTGGTGATCGGGGTGCGCTTGCCGGCGCTCGGCGCGATCACGCTGCGATCGGTGATGGGAGTGAAGGCGAACGCGGGCACGCCCGGCAGCGAATTATCGGCCGGCGTCGTCAGAGGGTTGTTGGTGGTGAGATCCGCGCTCTGAAAGCAGCTCGCGTCCGCGAGACGGCTCCCGAGAGCTTTGAGCACATCTGCGCAGGTCACTCCTGCGTGGGCGGAGAAGGGAACGAGGAGCAGCAGTAAGGCCAGGGAGCGAATGGTCGGAAACATCGTGTCCTCCTTGCGGGTTGGCGTGACCTCAGAGGCGATTGCGGCGGGGGTGTTGAGTCTATCACCCTGTAAGCCAGCGATATGAGTTTCGTCTTATGCAGCCAAGCTCGTCTTTCAACATCAGTAGTCCTATCGGCGCATCGGACGGTAAGAATATAAAACACTTCGTGGAAGTACCTTGAGGCATCTCGCTCAGGGGGACATCATGAAACATTCACGCCACCATGTCATACACCGCCACGTCATCCGGTCGCTCGTGGCCGTTGCGCTGTGCGCCGTCTGTGCTCTTCTGCTTGGCGCGGCCGGGAATGCCTCGGCCCAGACCCGGGACCCGGTATTTCCGCTGGATCCAGTGAAGAATTCGCCGATCTGGCCTTTCGCGAGCACCAGCCCCTGGAACACGCCCATAGGCAGCGGGGCGCAGTATGTCCCGATCAATCTCGCCGTTCCGTTCACTGCCGGCACCCCGCCTGACACTAGCAACTGGACGCCGATGCCAGGAATATCTCACGAGTATATTGTGCTGGCGCCAACAACAATGCCGCTTACGGACATCGTCTACAACGATGCAGCCTGGACAGGAAGAAATCGATGCCTTACCAACACGCCTGGGGGCGTGCTGGTCCAGGTGCCGATCCCAGCGGATTATGCCGTACCCAGTAGCCTTGGTGACTTGAGTAACAACTCAGCGGCATTTCTGATGCCCGACTTTAGAACCATCATCCAATCTCAGCCTTTCGTTCTTTGCCGCCCGCCCCAGACGCAGGCGACAAGCTCCATTGTCTTCAACTACGTGGATGTTTATGGTGACGGACGATGGGGTTCTCACGGTGGCTCGCAGCTTTCAGCAATTGGAGGCTCCATCCATCTTGGAGAATTGCGTCCAGGCAAACCCGTTCGACACGCGCTCAGCATCGGGGTTGACACGCCCGTAGTTCTCCATAGTTGTGCGACCGCGAACGACTGCTTTCGTTGGCCGGCTTATGTGGCTGACGCCGGAGCCACCGACCCCACGCGCGGTTATGGATCCAGAAACCCAAGTGCGGTCGCTGGAATGAAGATGGGGGCGCTTCTCGCTATCCCGGCCAGTGTAGATATCAATACCTTAGGCCTTAAAACCGAGCCCGGAATGATGCTCGCCTGGACTCTGCAAAACTACGGAGCCTACATCGTGGATAGCACGGGCGGGCCGGCATTCGATATTGATGCTGACATCGGGCCAGATGGATCAAAGGAACAAGAGTTCAACAATGACGCTTGGTCGAGCACCTCTCCCTTTTCCGCTCCTGGCCAGTTCTCCCAAAGAGTGAACAGCAATATGCCGTGGACCAGCGACGTCCAGGCATTGATGCGAGCCTTGTGGCTGGTCGACAACAACGGACCCGACACCATCGGCGGCGGCGGCACGCCACGTCAGCCGCTCGCTCCGCCGTTGGCGAAGACGCGCGTGGAAAACGACAGTGCCGCCATAGTCGGCAACCCCGACGCCGAATGGAAGCTACAGCTAAGAGACATCGCCACTTTCAGCGACAGCACCGCCCACATGGCGAATACCGCGACAACCGCAACGTTCACCTTCACGGGTACCGCGCTGACTTGGATCGGTCTCAAATGCAATACGTGCGGGACCGCGAGCGTGTCCATCGACGGCGGCGTGCCGGCGGCGTCGGTAATTACCGCCGGCCCCGCTGTCCTCGGAAGCCCAGGGCTCACGTCAGAGGCGGTATATACGACCCCTACTCTCGCAGCCGGAAGTCACACCATAGTGATCACGGTCTCGGACGGCGCCGGCGACATCTTCATCGATGCGCTCGATGTGACGCCTTGAGGGCCGTGGCAGTCCGGCCACCGCCGTATCCTTCGGATAGCCGATCGCATTTGAGGCATCTCGCTCAGGGGCACAACATGAAACATTCACGCCGCTACGTCATGCGGTCGCTCGCGGCCGTTGGGCTGTGCGTTGTCTGTGCTCTTCTGCTTGGCGCGCCAGGGAATGCGTCGGCCCAGACCCGGGACCCGGTGAACCCGCTGGATCCGGCGAAGAACTCTCCGATCTGGCCTTTCGCGAGCACCAGCCCTTGGAACATGCCGATAGGCAGCGGTGCGCAGTACGTCCCGATCAATCTCGCTGTTCCCAACGATCCGGGCAACCCACCCAGCGATCCCGCTACCAACTGGGCGCAGGTGCCGGGAATACATGACGAGTATATTGTGTTGACGCCGACGGCACCGTTTACGGACATCAACTATAGCGATGTAGCCTGGACAGGAGGAGATCGATGTCCCTTCAGCGGCATGGTCCCCACATTGCTGGTTCAGGTGCCGGTACCGGCGGACTACGTTGTCCCCAGCAGTGGGGGTGATAACTCTGCGGCATTTCTCATGCCCGACAACAGGACCATCATCCAGGCCCAGCCTTTTACCCGTTGTGATGCGGGTTTGCCGGCAACGAGCGTCATAAGCTTCAACTATGTGGATATTTACGGCGACGGACGATGGGGCTCTCACGGCGGCTCGCAGTTATCGGCAATCGGCGGCTCCATCCACCTCGGAGAATTGCGTCCAGGCATACCCGTTCGGCACGCGATCAGCATCTCGGTTGATTCGTCCATAGTTCTCCACTCCTGTCAGACCCTGAACGACTGCTTCCGCTGGCCGGCTTATACGGCGGACAGCACAGCCACGGCGGACCACGGACCCGGAAGTTACGGCGGCAACAATCCGAATGCGGTCGCCGGAATGAAGATGGGAGCATTGCTCGCCATCCCGGCCAGCACGAACATCGACGCCCTGGGCCTGGAATCAATCCCCGGACAGATGCTCGCGTGGACTTTGCAGAACTATGGAGCCTATATCGTAGACACCACGGGCGGACCGGGATTCAATATCGATGCAGACATCGGACCCAACGGAACATTTGCCGGATCGAAGCGCGAGGAGTTCGAAAACGATTTCAAAGTCATCGACCAATTCGGAAACGAAATCGGAATGCCCTTCGAAGAGAGAGTAAACGACGGTGACGGTACTCACGGCAATCCGTCGCTAGGTTACCCCTGGACTCGCGACGTCCAGAAATTGATGCAGGCCTTGTACCTGGTGGACAATAACGGACCCGACAGCATCGGCGGCGGCGGCACGCCGCTTCAGCCGCTCGCGCCGCCGCTGGCGCTAACGCGCTTTGAAAACGACATTTCCGCCATCGTCCGCAGCCCCGACACCGCCTGGGTGCAGCGCGGGACGGAAATCGCCGCCTTGAGCGATGGAACCGGCCACAGTTCGGATGTAGCGGGGGCAAGCGCGACCTTCACCTTCACCGGCACGGCGTTGAGCTGGATCGGCCTCAAATGCAATGTCTGCGGAATGGCGAACGTGTCGATCGACGGAGGCACGGCGCAGCCGGTCGACACAGGCGGCCAAGCGGCCCCCGGAAGCGCGGGGCTCGCCTCGGAAGTCGTGTTTGCGGCCTCCGGTCTTTCAGCCGGAGAAAGTCACACCGTGGTGATCACGGTTACCGGCACCAACTCAATCAACTCAAGCGGCGCCCACATCCTGATCGATGCGTTCGATGTGACGCCTTAGTCCATAGCCGCTTTCAAGGAAGACCGGCCACCGCCGCATCCTTCGGATAGCCGATCGCGTAGCTCACGTTGAATTTCAGCGTCTCGTTCGGCGCGATCGAGCGCGCCCATGCGACCACGCCCTGCCGCTCTTCCCAGTTTTCCTGCGTGGGTTTCGGATCGAATTTCGCCTCGACCTTGATCTGGTCGCTGGTCGACACGGGTGAGGATTCCAGCACCAGCAGCTCGACCGGCGCCTTGTGATAGCTCGTGAGCGTGTAGAGATCGTTCACTGCGCGCTCATTGCGCTGGCCGATGAGGCCGCCGGAGCCGTTCCGGTCTTTCACGCGATCCACCTTCACGCGCACCAGGCTGTCGCGGCCGAAAGGCAGCACCAATGACGGAGAGGCCTGCGGATTCCAGTTCGTCGCGCCGACGTAGTTGCCGTCGCGGTAGAGCTGGATGTCCCCGGCGAGCCATACCCCCTCGGGGCGTTCGGACTCCGCGATGACGACCGCCGCCGCATCCACCCTCGGCACCACGCGCAGGCGCATTTTCGCGGGGAGCGAAAGCTTCGCGAGCGATACCGTCAGCTTGCGGCCGTCGGAGGGCAGGCTCACCACACCCGGCACTTCGAACTCGGTGGTGAAGGTGGTCTGCACTTCGAGAGGCATTTCTTCCCTGGGTTTGAGTTCGTCGGCTTTTTCGCGCATCAACGCGGCAGGCGCTTGAGCTGCGCTATAGAGCGCAGTCGCTCTGACACGCGGGTCTTGCAGGGACAAACGCCACGTACGAGGATCGGGCCCCTGCGGCGACAGCCGCGGCTGGCCGGTGGAAAGTTTCAGCTTGACGTTGGTCCAGTCCTCGCCCGTGGTCTGCGAGATGGCGCCCTGGCGTTCGAGCGACACTTTCGATCCCGCCGAGTCCAGGCCCGCGCGATACGCCGGCCGCCATCCGGCGCCGTTCACCTGGTAAGACACTTTTACCTCGCCCGGCCGCTCGACTGAAACGCCGACTGCGATCGTGCGCACGTCCTTCGCGCCGCTCTTCAGCCTCGCGAGATCGCGCTCGAGCGCGCGGATCTCCTTGTCGATCTCGCGCTTTTGCACCTGCACCTTCTGAATCCGCCCGAAGGCGTCGCTGCCGCCGCGCCGGACCGCTTCTATCGTTTCGGCCAGCGATCTTGCGTTGGGAATGGGCGCGGGCTTCTCCGCCGCGGGCGCACCTAGGCGCGAAATGAACTCGGCAGTCATCTCCGCCGACCTGGCATCCACGTCGAGCACCGCCTGCCGGTCCTTGAGCGCCTGGATTTTTTCCTCGATCGCCGACTCGCGCGC
>DATHHS010000271.1:0-7310 GCA_035317085.1 Burkholderiales bacterium | reverse complement strand
TGCCGAGGCGTGGCAGCGCGATTTCGGCATCCGCGCGGCGGTGTCGATGGGTTTGCACTGCGGGGACGCCGTGGTCGGCTTTGCGGAAAACAGCCCGCAGCCCGGTCAGCTGTTCGTTTTCGGCGACTGCGTGAGCATCGCGAATCGCCTGATGCACCGCGCGCGCGCCGGCGAGTTCGTGATGTCCGAGACGCTGGTAGACCTCGCTCGAGAAATGGGAGTGGCGATCGATGCCGAAGAACTGCCGCCGCTCGAAATCCCGCGCCGCGATCCGATCAAGCTGTTTGGCGTGCTCCTGGACATGCGCCTGGATTTCACCCAATCCTAGAGCCGTTCGCGCGTTTGGCGCTCTTCGCGCGAATGGCGGAAATTTCGGCGGGCCGGTGCGCAAACATCCTGACCTGGTTCCGCCCACGGCCTTTGGCCTCGTAGAGCGCGTTGTCGGCGGCCAGGAGCACGGAGTCCGGTCCCTCGGCGTGGTCGGGGAAGATCGCCACGCCGAGCGACGCAGTGACACCCAGCAGATTGTCGCTTTGCTCCCTGATCGCCGCGCAAATCGCCTCGCTTCTGCTGCGCGCGCTCTGGAAAGTGGCATTGGGCAATACGAGAGTGAATTCCTCGCCGCCGTAGCGACAGGCGATATCGCTGCCCCGAATATGGCGCTTGAGCAGCGCGGCTGTCCTTGTAAGCACGAGGTCGCCGGCGGCGTGTCCCGCGGTATCGTTGACGCGTTTGAAATGGTCGAGGTCGATCATGATCACTGCGACGCGAATACCTTCGCGTTTTGCGCGGATGAGCTCACGATCGAGATAGTCCCGCAGAAAGCGCCGGTTGTAGAGACCGGTCAGCGGATCGCGCAGGGTTTCCTCCTTGAGGGTCTTCAACGCCTGCGCGAGTGCCTCGATGGCACGGCTCCGTTCACCGACCACTGCATTGAGCACGAGACCCGTGCTCGCCACGGTGCAGGTGAAGGCGAGCAGCAGCAACAGGGAGGCGTTCAGCGATTCCCCCGCGAACGGGCCTTGGCCCTCGATCGTTTGCCAAATTGCGATAGTGCAGACCAAAGCATTCAATGAGACTACTTCGCGCTGTCCGAAGCGCAAAGCCGCCCAGATCACAAACGGCAGGATCGCGAACGTCAGCGGCAGCGAAGGCAGATAGTGCGCCAGGCCGTCGCTGAAGATGGTGTAGGTCACCGCGAGCATGGCCAGAGCAAGGCATGCGATTTCCGCGACTTTCCGAAGCGGCCAGCGTGCTTCCCCCAGGACCGGGGAGCTCAGGATCAGCGGCGCGACGATCACGATGCCCATCGCGTCGGCCTGCCACCGGGTCCACCAGTGCCATGGCAGGGCCTCGGGCGCGAGCGAGTGCACCAAGGCAAGCGGCGCGAGCGCGGCGGTCGCGGCGAGCGTTGAGCTCAAGCCGGCAATCGCGAAGAATTCAACGACGTCTTCGCCACGCTCAAAATTTCCCGGCAGGCGGAGATAGCGCCGGACAAGGGCCGCACCGGCGAGGGCCTCCAGCGTGTTGCCGGCACCCATCAAAGTCGCTCCGAAGAGCGAAGAATCGAGCGTGATGTTGACCAGCGCCGCGCCGAGCCATATGCCCGGCCAGACGCGGTTTCCAAACAACACGACCGAGGCGAGAGCGATGCCCGAAGACGGCCAGACCGCCGTCGCATAGACTGGCGGGTTCGCGGCCAACAGGGCGAGTTTTGCTGCGGCAAAATAGGTCACGGCAAGCACGGCCACCTGTCCGGCGTAGGAGAGGGAGCCGGACAGGGTGGTCGGCGGTGTTTCGCGCCAGGCTGTGTCCACGTTACACCTTTTATGAATCAGTCAATTACAAGCGATTGTTACTGTGCAATGTTAAACCTCAGATTGCCAGTGGAACCAGTGCACTGGGGAGCGGTTCGTGAAATATGACGCAGTCATAGACAGGAAGGCGCTCGCTCCGTGAAATATGACGCAGTCATATCATGCGCGTATCGATAGCCGGGGCGGGTCCTGCCGGTTTGCTGTTTTCGCTGCTTGCGAAGCGGCGCCATCCGTCGTGGCGGATCGAGGTCATCGAACAGAACCTGCCGGATGCGACCTACGGTTTCGGCGTGGTTTTTTCGGAAAGAGCGCTTGAATTCCTGGAGCGCGGGGATCCGGAGTTGTCGCGCGTGCTCGCTTCGGCCATGCAGGCCTGGCCGATCCAGCGCATCGTGCACCGGGACGAGCGCGTCGACATCGACGGCAACGGTTTTTCCGCGATCGCTCGACTCGATCTGCTGCAGATCCTGCAGAAGCTGTGCCGGGAGTCGGGCGTTGTCATGGAGTACGGTCGGGCGCTTGCCTCGCTCGAAGAAGTATCCGGCTCCGATCTCGTCGTCGGCGCCGACGGCGCGAATTCCATGGTGCGCAGATCGCTCGAGGCAAGGTTCCAGCCGAAGCTCGAACTCCTGAGCAACCGCTTCGCATGGTACGGGACGGAGCAGGCGTTCGAGTGCCTCACGCTCACTTTCCGCGAGAACGGGCACGGCGCTTTCGTCGCGCACCACTACCGGCACGCGCCCTTAATGAGCACCTTCGTCGTCGAATGCGACGCGGCGACCTGGAAGAGGGCGGAGCTCGACCGGATGTCCGACGTCGAGTCGCGCGCCTACTGTGAACGAGTATTCGCGCCGGACCTGGACGGTCGCCCGCTGGTCTCGAACAAATCGCAGTGGCGCCAGTTTGCGCTGCTCTCAAGCCGCCACTGGTTCTCTGGAAATTGCGTCCTGATCGGCGATGCGCTGCACACCGTGCACTTCTCGATCGGGTCGGGAACGCGGCTTGCGCTCGAGGACGCGATTGCGCTCGATCGCGCGTTCGGCGAGGCGGGCGATGACGTGCCGCGCGCGCTTGCGACATTCGAGCGCGAACGCCGGCCCATCGTCGAAAAGCTGCTCGCCGCAGCCGAAGCAAGCTCGTATTGGTACGAGCGCTTTCCGCAAGAGATGCGCAAGGCGCCGTGGCACCTTGCCTACGACTACATGGCGCGAAGCGGGCGCATGACCGACGACCGTCTGCGGCAACTTGCGCCGAAATTCATGACGCAGGTCGATGCAGCGAGAGCCGCCGAGAGGGCCGGGCCGCCGAGCACGGCGTGATAAACTCGCCCCACCACGAGCACACAAGAATGGACTTGGTCACTCAGGAAGAAACCTCCGCAAGCGCCATAAGCGAGCTGCAAAAGCAATTGCGCGACGGAAGTTTCGTGGTCACCGCCGAGCTGACTCCCCCGGTCGCGAGCGACCCCACCGAGTTCATCGACCGGGCCCTCACGCTGCGCGGTCTTGCTACTGCAGTCAACGTGACTGACGGTGCCGGTTCCAGGGCGCATCTGTCCAGCCTCGCAGCGGCATATTTCCTGGTGCGAAGCGGCATCGAGCCCATCCTGCAACTGACGTGCCGCGACCGCAACCGGATCGCGCTCCAGGGCGAAGTGCTGGGTGCCGCGGCGCTTGGCATTCGGAATATCCTCATGCTGCGCGGGGACGATCCCAAGATGGGCGACCAGCCGGACACCAAACCGGTATTCGATCTGGACTCGGTGGGCCTGCTAGCCATGGCCCACCGCATGCGTTCCGAGCACCGGCTTCCTTCCGGTACCGAGATCAAGGGGGTGGTGAAACTCGTCCTCGGCGCGGCGGAACTCCCGGTGGATCCGCCGGCCGACTGGCGTCCGAACGGGCTAATCGCGAAGTTGGAGGCCGGCGCCGATTTCATCCAGACCCAGTTTTGTATGGATGCCCGCGTGGTGCGCAGATACGCCGCGCGGCTGCTCGATCTTGGCATCGCCCAGCGGCTGCCGATCCTGATCGGCGTCGCTCCGATCGCCTCGGTGCGCTCGGCGCGGTGGATGAAGGAGAAGCTGTTCGGGGCGCTGGTCCCCGATGATCTCATCGCGCGTCTCGAGCATTCCGTCGATCCGAAGTCCGAAGGCCGGAGCATCTGCATCGAACTCATGCAACAGCTTGCCGAGACTCCCGGCATCGCGGGCGTGCACGTCATGGCGCCGCAAAATCACTCGGCCCTCGCCGAGGTCATCGCCGCTTCCGGAGTCAAAGGAAGGAAGCGCGCCGCCGTCAAACACGCATAGCCAAAACCATGGTATTCGACCAGCGTTTCATCGAAGTGGATGGGTGCAAGATCAACCTGAAGCGCGGAGGCGCCGGCGAACCGCTTCTTTATCTGCACGGAGCGAACGGCGCGCCCGCGGTCATGCCTTTCATGGAGAGACTCGCGGAGCGCTTCGACGTGCTCGTCCCCGAGCATCCGGGTTTCGGCGCATCCGACGAGCCCGGGTGGCTCGAGAACATACATGATCTCGCGTATTTCTATCTCGATCTTCTCGAGAGCCTCGACCTTCGCGGCGTGCGCCTCGTGGGCAGCTCACTCGGTGGCTGGCTCGCTCTTGAGATGGCGGTTCGCGACACCTCGCGAATGAAATCCTTGGTGCTCATCGGACCGGCCGGGATCTCGGTGCCCGGCGAGAAGCCCGGCGATATTTTTCTCTGGTCGCCGGAAGAGCTGGTGCGCAATCTCTTTTTCGATACGGCTCTGGCGGAGAAGGTGCTTGCGCTGCCGGTGACGCCCGAGCTCTTGGACGTTTCATTAAAGAACCGCCACGCCGTGGCACGGCTGGGTTGGGAGCCGCGCATGCACGACCCGTTTCTCCACAAGTGGCTGCACCGCGTCAACGTGCCTGTGAAAATCGTATGGGGCGAGGAAGACCGCATCCTTCCGGTCGCCTATGCGCAGGAGTTCAAGCGGCTGATGCCGGGGGCGGAGGTCGAGATCGTGCCTCGCTGCGGACACCTGCCGCAGGCGGAGAAACCGGACCTCTTCTGCGATATCGTGTTCCGGTTCGCAAACGGAGGAAGGTGACGCATGGAAGTGGTCCTGTTTCATCTCATGCCCTACGCCGACCTCGACCTGCAGGCTGGGCGCGAGCACGGCACGGTCTGGGTCACTTTGCCGAATTCGAATTTCGACCCGGTGAAAGGTCACGAGCTCTACAACCGCTATCTCGACGAACTGGAATACGGCGAGGAGCTGGGGTTCGACGCGATCGCGGTGAACGAGCACCATCAGACCGCGTACGGCCTCATGCCTTCGCCTATCGTAACGGCTTCTGCACTCGCGCGGCGCACCAAGCGCGCCAAGATTGCGATTCTCGGGAACGCGCTGCCGCTGCGAGAGCATCCGCTCATGATTGCCGAGGAGCACGCGATGATCGACGTGATCTCCGGCGGCCGGTTGATCAGCGGTTTCGTCCGGGGCATCGGCGCCGAGTACCACACTTTCGGCGTGAATCCGACGTTCTCGCACGATCGCTTCCACGAGGCGCACGACCTCATCGTGCGTGCCTGGACCGAGCCCGGTCCTTTTGCTTTCCAGGGAAGACACTACAATGTCCAGTACGTGAATCTCTGGCCGAGACCGTACCAGAAGCCGCATCCGCCGATCTGGATTCCTTCTCAAGGGAGCAAGGAGACCATCGATTGGGCCGCGCACCCCGACCGGCGCTACACCTATCTGCAGACTTTCAGCCCCGCAAACGTGGTGCAGCGCTATCTCAAGATGTACCGCGACACTTGCACGAGTTTCGGCTACGAGGCAGAGGACCGGCAGCTAGGCTGGGCCGTGCCGGTCTACGTGGCCGCCACTGACGAGGCCGCGCGGGTCGAAGCAAAGCCGCATTTCGAGGCCTTCCGCAACGTCTTCGTCAAGATGCCGGTCGAGATGCTCCTGCCGCCCGGATACACTTCGCGCGAATCGCTGAAAAACGTGATGAAGGCAAAAGCTGCGATGTTCGGCGACATCACGCTGGAGAAGGCGATCGAGCTGGGTCTGATCGTCTGCGGCGGTCCGGCCACTGTGCGCCAAGCTTTTGAGAGCTACTGGAAGGACATGCGCTTCGGCAACCTGCTGGTGCTGTGCCAGTTCGGAACGTTGCCCGCGAATCTCACGCGCCGGAACATGGAACTATTCGCGCGCGATGTCATGCCTGCCGTCAAGGCATTCAAATCACCGGCAGATGCCGCTGTCGCAGGCTGAACCCGCGGCGAATTCGGAACAGGTCGGCACTGCCTGATCGGATCGCTCTCCCTATTTCGTGCCGCTGAGCGACAGCCCGCCGAACCTCGCGACATAGAGACGCGTGAGCGCAATGCACGCGACCGTGCCGACCAAAAACGGTACCGTGGCCCAGAGGAAGAGGTCCTGCAGCGGTACTTTCATGCCGATCAGTATCCCCCCGATGATCGGACCCAGTACCGAGCCGACCCGGCCGACTCCGAAAGCCCAGCCGGAACCGTTGGATCGCACCGAAGTCGGGTAGATCATCGCCGATGATGCATTGAGGCCGAACTGCAGGCCGAGGACGCAGAAGCCCGCGAGAAACACGGTGACCATCAGGGCACTGGCGGAGGAAAACCCGACGTAGCCGAGCGCACCGACTGCGAAGACCGCGCAGGCGAACAGGATCGTGACCGGCAGAAAACCTTTGGCGTCGAGGGGTCGCGCAAGCGCCAGCCCGCCGACGGTGCCGCCGATCTGCACGAGTGCCGTCGTGATGGCCGCTTCCGAGGGAGGCAGCTTAGCACCGGTCAGCAGCGTCGGCAGCCAGCTGATGAGGAAGTAGTAGCCCATCAGGTTGCAGGCGAAGCAGATCCACAACAAGGGCGTGATGAGCGCGAGCCCGCCTTCGAACAAATATTTCGGATTGAATCCCCTGTAGGTCCTTTCGCCTGCAACGACCAGCTTCGTCTCGGCGTTGATCGACATTCCAGGATTTAGCCTGGACAGAAGCTCGGCCGCGCGCGCCTTTTCCTTCTCCTTGACTACCAGGTGTTTGAGCGATTCCGGCAGCCACAGCGCCGCGGCGGCCGCCATGACGATGGGCAGCACCCCACCGACGACAAAGATTGCCTGCCAGCCGTAGTGCGGCACGAGCCAAACGGAGATGGCTCCCGGAACCGAGCCGCCGAAGGTGATCCCGGTGAACATCAAGATGATCATCGTTGCCCGGAACCGTCGCGGCGCGTATTCCGCGTTGAGCGCGATCAGATTCGGGAGGAGCCCGCCGATGCCGATTCCTGCGAAGAAGCGCAAATAGAGAAGGTCTTGCAGCGAGGAGGCCCAGCATGCGGCCAGGGTGAACCCGCCGAACAGGATGCAGGAACCGACGACTGCGAGCTTGCGCCCGTAGCGGTCGCCCAGGTACCCGAACAGCGGCGAGCCGATCAGGATCCCGAACAGGCTCGCGCTAAACACCGG
>DATHHS010000270.1:0-19346 GCA_035317085.1 Burkholderiales bacterium | reverse complement strand
CCGGGGCAATCCCGGCGACCGCGCTTCCCGCAGAACGCGCCTGGTCGTCCAGCTTGTCCCGGAAAAACGGCGGCAGCGAAAACAACGGCGCCGGAACCGAGTTTTCGTTCATCAGGTGGAAGAATTCACCGGCTCCGAACTCGCGCTCGAGGTCGTTTCCGCCGTAGGGGCTCACCGCGATCCTGCCCTCCATGATTTCGCCGTAGAGCCCATCGAGCGCGACGCTGCCGTCGGAGTTCCTGCACTCGCCCTGGCACATGAGGACGGTGAAATGGGTGCCCCGAATGCCGACCGTCGCGGTCGCCACGCGCAAACTGAAGTTCTTGCGGTTGGAGTGGCCGATCATTCCTGTGAGAGAGCGGATGCCGCCCTTCAGCAGGCTGAAGAAGGCTCTCTGGTGGCCGCCCTTCCGGGTTTCATAGGAATACTCGTCCACGACAAAATCTGAATTGGAGCGCAAAGAAATCATGCCCCAGTCGGTGAAGCGGATCTGCACGTGGCTCTCGGGGCCGGTGTGTACCTGATCGCCTGATTCGATAGCTGCACCCGGATTGAGCCGCACGATCTGGCTGGTCCGCAAGGCGAACACGTCGCCGACGGCGTCCAGCACTTGTCCCGCCATCTCCGCCCGCACGGGCAGCGCGAGCACGAAGGTGCAGAATGCGAAGCAGAAAACAGCCAGCAGCCGTGTGAACTTCATTTGCGCGACCCTCCCAGATCTTGGCGCCTTCGATTGCGGCCGCGCCTGGCACCGCCGATGAATCCCTCAGGCAGGAAAGATACCTTGGGAAGATCGCAGCGTGCGCGCGATCTGCAGTCGTACGTGCAAAATTACCCCCGCCGCGTGTGCAGTATTCCTCGGCGGCGGGCTGTGGCGGGGGACCGCCCGGCGCCGACCTCAGCCTTTCTGCGCCTTGAGCAGATCGCGGATCTCGGCGAGCAGCACCTCCTCCTTCGTCGGAGCGGGCGGAGCAGACTCCTTTGCTCTCATCACCAAGCCTACAAGCTTCACGATCAAGAGGTAGAGCACCAACGCGATGATCACGAAGTTAACCACCTCGCCGAGGAAAATCCCGTAGGGAATCTCCTTCGCGCCGACCGCGATCTTCCAGCCGAGATAGCCTTGCTCGCTCGGCAAAAGCAGGCCGACGAGCGGCATGATGATCTGCTTCACCAGAGAATCGATGATCTTGCCGAACGCGACGCCGAGTATCACGGCCACCGCGAGGTCGATCACGTTGCCCTTGAAAGCGAAGTTCTTGAATTCCTCGAGCAGCGAAAGCTTCTTGCTTGCGGGGTCCATCGGTTTCAGCGGTTCCATGCATACCTCCTCGGGAAGAATGAAGACCGGCGCGAGCCGGCCTTGTTGAATATCTAGTCCAGCTTGACGCCGAGGCGCTTGCCGATGTCACCCCACTTGTCCATGTCGGACTTGATCAGCGCGGCGAACTGCTCGGGCGTGCCGCCGGCCGGATCCATGCCCTGTTCGATCAGGTTGTGCCTGACGTCGGCGAGGTCGAGCACGGCGCGGATTTCTCTGTTGAGCAGGGCGACGACCGGGCGCGGCGTCCTTGCGGGCGCGAGCATGCCCCACCAGCCGATCACCTCGAATCCGGGCGCGCCGGATTCGTCCACCGTGGGCAGGTCGGGCACGGCGACCGAGCGCTGCAGCCCGGCCTGGGCGATCGCGCGCAGCCTCCCCGCTCTTGCGTGCGGCATGCCCACGGCGATCGGAGTGAGAGACAGCTGCACCTCGTTGGCGAGTTGCGCCGTGATCGCCGGCGCGATGCCTTTGAAGGGGATGTGCGTCATCTGCATGCCCGTCATCGACATGAGGAGCTCGGTCGCCAGGTGCGGCGAGCTCCCCGGGCCGGAAGAGCCGTAGTTGAGTTTTCCAGGATTGGCGCGGGCGTAGGCGATGAATTCCTTCAGGTTCTTCGCCGGGACCGAAGGATGAACGAAGAGCACCAGGGGCGAGGTCGTGGCGAGCGCCACCGGCGCAAAATCGGCGATGGGATCGTAGGGCAGTTTGTCGAACAATTTCGCGCTGCTCGAGAGCGAGGAGAACGCGAACAGCAGCGTATAGCCGTCGGGCTGCGCCTTGGCGGCGAGATCGGCGCCGATGATTCCGGAGCCCGCGGGCCGGTTGTCGACGATGAAGCTCTGGCCGAGCCGCCGGGTGAGATGCACCGCGAGGATCCGCCCGACCACGTCGGTGCCGCCGCCCGGGGCGAAGGGCACGATGATGCGGACGGCGCGTGCGGGGTACTCATCGGCGGCGTGGGCGAACGAGGCCGCGAAAATCAGGGCACAGATCGACTTCGTCAGGGTGTTGCGCATGCGGCCTCCCGCGGTTGTAGATTGGGACGATGCGTCGCGCTCGTCGGGGACGCGCTCGACCGCTTCGCCGCGCGAACCGTAGTATATAGCGGCTGGTTCCCCGTATTCGAGGAGCGCGGCGCGTCATGGACGACGGCGCCGCAGATTTCCGCAGGCGGCCGAGCGCCGCCGAGCGCTACTTTAGCGCTTGAACAGCGGCGAGCCCGGCAGGGCTGGCGATCCGATCGGGAGCGTGCCGGGCAGCGAGATCGAGTGAGTTGCAGTCGCCCCGATCGGCGTTCCGATCGGCGTCCCGGCGGGCAGCGCGATCGAGGAAACGGCTGGCGCGATAGACGTGACGACGGGCGCTGCGACCGACGTTACGGCAGGCAAGGTGGTATTGACGGTGGACGTTACGCCCGAGGTTACGGCGGGCAACGTGGTATTTGCAGCGGACGTTACGGCCGAAGTTACGGCAGGCAAGGTGGTACTAACGGTGGACGTTACGGCCGAAGTTACGGCAGGCAATGCGGCATCAACGGTGGACGTTACGGCCGAAGTCACGGCAGGCAATGTGGTATCAACGGCGGACGTCACGACCGAAGTTACAGGCACGGTGATAGACAAAACCGCAGGCGATCCGATCAAGTCCAGGGCGGGCTGCGTGATCCGCGAGACGGTCCGCGGCACGGTTGAAGTCACGGCGGACAGCATGCTCAGCGAATTGGTAAGCGTGCCGGCAAGATTTCCGGTCAATCCGTTGCTCAGGCCCCCGACCAAACCGCCGGTCGAGCTCACGATCGAACCGCCCGTACCGACCAGATTCGGCAGGACTTGAGCCCGGCCAGGCGTTGCTCCGGAGTCCGTGAGCGCGACCGTTGCGCCCGGCGTCCCGAAGCGCGCTTGCTCGTCCGTTTTGTCGCGCAGAAACGGCGGCGGCAGGAACAAGGGCGTCGGATACGAGCTTTCGTTCGCGAGGTGAAAAGACTCCCCGGCGCCGAACTCGCGCTCGAACATCCTGTCCGCCAGTGGCGCTACCGCGATCCGCCCTTCGATGACTTGACCGTAGAGGCCCTTGTCGGCCACGCTGCCGTCGGAGTTCCTGCAGTCGAACTGGCATAGGAAGACGCTGAAGTCGGTACCGCGGATGCCGATCGTCGCGACCGAGGTACGCAGCCTGTAGCGCGCCTTGTCGCGATGGCCGATCGAGCCAGTCAGCGACCGAACTCCGCCCCGCAGCAGGCTGAAGAAAGCTCGAGCGCGGTCTGTCTGTCCGTAGGAATACTCATCGACGATAAAATCGGATTGCGGGCGTATCCAGATCAGGCCCGAGTCGGTAAAGCGGATCAGGGCCTTGCTCTCGGAGCCCGTGTGGATCTGATCGCCCGACTCGACGGTCGACCCCGGCGAGAGCCGCAGGATCTGGCTGCCTCGCAGGGTGAGCACGTTGCCAACCGCGGTCAGCACCTGTCCGGCGGTTTCCGCCCGGGCGGGCAGTGCGAGCGCCGCGACGCAGAATGCCACGCAGCAGAAGAACAGCCGTGTCGAGCGCATGCGCGCCTTTCCAAAAACCCGTCAAAATTCTCCCGCTCTTAAGATAAAATATTGCTGCGTAATTCGCTGTCGTTGTAGCCGGATTTTTTTGTACCGGATCACCGACCTGGCGTCGTTGCCCCGCTACAGAGAGCGCACCCGCGTTTCATCTCGAGAGGAGGGTTCCCATGTCGTCCATCGGCAATCGCTTCGACAACCGCCGTCGCCTTCTGAATTGGTTGTCGGCAAGCCCGCTGCTCGCGTCCCCCGCTTTCGCGCTCGCCGCGGCCGACAGGCCTTCCAAGATCGAGCAACTCGAAACCTCGGCCGACCTCATTGCCAAGCCCGAGGACGCGATCAACGTGTTCGACTTCGAGCCGGTGTTCTTCAAGAACGTGCCGCCCGCGCACATCGGCTACATGGCCTCGGGGATCGACGCGGAGGTGACGCTGAAGGCGAACCGCGAGGCCTTTTCCAAATACTACCTGCGGCCGCGGCGCCTGAACGACGTCTCCAAGGTGGACATGAGCGTCGAGATCTTCGGCGTGAAGTATCCGAACCCCATCTTCATCTGTCCGACCGGCGGCAACAAGGCCTACAACGCGGAAGGCGACGTCGCCGTGGGGCGTGCGGCAAAGGCGGGCGGCCACCTGGAGATGCTCTCGACCGCCGCGAGCACTTCGGTCGAGGACGTGACCGCGGCGCGCGGCGCGCCGATCTGGTTCCAGCTTTACGCTTCGCCCAAGTGGGAAGTGGCCGAAGCCCTGGTGAAGCGCGCCGAGCGCGCCGGCTGCCCGGTGGTCGCGGTGACCGTGGACCGCGTCGGCGGCAGGAACCAGGAGACCTTTTTCCGCCTGCGTCGCACCGACACGCGCACCTGCTCGAATTGCCACGAGCCGGGCGTGCAGGGGAGCGTCAAGCGCAAACCCAACTACGACGGCATCGATCTCAGCGGCTTGTCCAATACGCAGTCGGCCAACATGACCTGGGACTTTATCAAGCGGCTGCGCGGCATCACGAAGATGAAGATCGTGCTCAAGGGCATCCTCACCGCCGAGGACGCGGCGCTCGCTGTGTCGAACGGCGTGGACGGCATCATCGTCTCGAACCACGGCGGGCGCGGCGAAGACAGCGGCCGCGCCACGATCGACGTGCTCCCCGAAGTGGTGGAAGCGGTGAAAGGCAGGATGGTGGTGCTGGTGGACGGTGGCTTTCGCCGCGGCACCGACGTCTGCAAGGCGCTAGCCATGGGCGCGAACGCTGTAGGAGTGGGCAGGCCTTATCTCTGGGGCCTGGGCGCATTCGGCGAACCCGGCGTTGCGAAGGTGTTGGAGATATTGAGGACGGAGACTTCGGCGGCGATGCAGCAGTGCGGAGTGAAATCGGTTAAAGAGTTTACGCCGGCGTTCGTACGGAGGGTTTGAAAAATGGCTGCCAAGTCGAAACGCAAAGCGAAACCGAAAAGCAAAGCGAAACGCAAGACCGCATCGGGCGCGATTCACAAGGAGCGTTTTCCCGGCATCCGAAGCTCGCGTACGTCTGACCCGGTCCTTCCGCGCTTCCTTCAAGCCGATTTCGGAAAGCCGTAGAGCGCTTCCGGATTCCGAACCAGGATGCGATTGCGCGTCGCCTCGTCCGGAACCCACTCGGTCATGAGGTCGAACAACAAGGCGTCGTTCGGCTTGTTGTTGTTGGGCATGGTCGGGTGCGGCCAGTCGCTCCCCCACACCAGGCGCTCCGGCGCCGTTTTCACGAAAGCCTGCGCAACTTTAGTGGCCTCCGGGTAGGACGGCGGGCCGACCTTGCTGTTCGAATACGCGCCCGAGAGTTTGACCCAGGTGCGGCCCTTGTCGATAAGGCCGCGGACGATGGCATGCGACGGGTGCTCGATGCCGGCCGCCAGCGGCGGATTGGCGAGGTGGTCGAACACCAGTTGCGTCGGCAGGCGCCGCATCAGGTCCGCCAGCGCGACGATCTGCTCGCCCTCCACGTTGAACTGGACGTGCCAGCCCAGATCCGCGACGCGCTTCGCGAGCGGTTCGATCATGTCGACCTTGACGACAGCGGTGGCCGGGTCGCCGAGCGTAAAGCGGATACCGCGCACGCCCGCGTCGTTGAGCCTCTTCAACTGGGCATCGGTGACCGTCGGGTGGAGAACGGCGACGCCTCTCGCATTCGGGCCGAGTTGCGCGAGCGCATCGACCGTGACCGCGTTGTCGATCGCGTAGTTGCGCGGCTGAACGACGACCGAGCGCGTCGTTCCGATCCGCTTCTGCAGCATCTGGTACTCGGCCACGGTGGCGTTCGACGGCGGCTGCCGCGGGCTGGGCGGCATGGGAAAGCGCGCGGCGTCGTAGATGTGGTGATGGCAATCGCAGGCGTTGGCCGGCGCCTTGAGTTTCGGCGGCTCGGTGCCGGTGGAATTGGGTACCTGCTGAGCATTGCTTGGCCGGACGCCGATGGCCGATGCCGTTGCGGCTATCGCCACCACCGAGGCTCTCTTGATGAATCTACGACGTGCGGTCATGTCGGTCTCCCTGATTGCCTGAAAACAGAGGATGGAGCACCCGGTGCCCGACCGTCAAGACACCGGGTCTCAGGCTCGATAGTTTCGGATATCATTTCCACACAAGGAGGAGACCATGAACAAAACCGTCATTTCCCATGCCGCCTTCGGTTGCGCAACGGCCTTGCTTGCTTCCTGCATTACCTATCTCGCGCTCTCGCCTGAAGCGATGTCGCTGCCGCAAGCGCACGCGCAGGCTCCCGCCAATACTGCAGCCCGCCAGACGGAGCTCTTCAAGACGACGATGAACGACGTGCTCGGCCGCGAGGTGACTATCCGCCGCCTCGAGCGCGATGCCGGGACCGGCAGCGGCCCGCACCGGCACCCGGGCAGCCACACCTTCGGCTATGTACTGGAAGGCAGCTACGAAGTGAAAGTCGGCGACGGTCCGCTGCAAAAACTCGGGCCGGGTGGAACGTTTTACGAACCGCCCGGGGCGCTGCACGCCGTGTCGCGCAACGGCAGCGCGACCGAGCCCGTCAAGTATCTGGTCATTCAGGTCTCCGATCCGACCAAGCCGCAGATCGTGCCGGAGTAAAAGGTGAGCGACTTGAAGAAAATCATCTCGATCGCCGCATTCTTCTCGGCAGCGATCCCGGTCGCCCAGTTCGCGACGGCGCAAACCGCCGTCTATCCGAACAAGCCCGTGCACGTGGTCCTTCCTTTTCCGCCGGGCGGAAGCGTGGACACCGTCGCGCGCCTGGTCATGCCGCGCCTGTCGGAGAGCCTGGGCCAGCAGTTCATCATCGAGAACCGCAGCGGCGCATCCGGCAACATCGGCACGGAGTACGTCGCGCGCGCCGCACCCGATGGCTACACGCTGATGGTGAATACCATTCCGTTCGTGGCCAATTCCTACATGTACGCCAAGCTGCCGTTCGATCCGCTGACCGATTTCGTGCCGATCTCGCTGCTGGCCTCTTCGCCTTCGGTGCTGGTCGTTCACCCGTCGCTGCCGGTGCACTCGGTGCGCGAATTGCTCGAGCTTGCGCGCGCCAAACCCGGCGTGCTGAACTTCGCCACCGCCGGACCCGGCACCAATCCGCACATCGCCGGGGAGCTGTTCAACTACCTGGGCAAGGTCAAGACGGTCGCGATTCACTACAAGGGCGGCGGTCCGGCCCTGCTATCGACCGTCGCCGGCGACACCGAGATCATCGTGTCGGGCGTCTCCGAGGCGACCCCGTTCGCGACGACCGGAAGGTTGCGCGCGCTCGGCATCACCAGCCTGACGCGCTCGCCGGCGTTTCCCGACATCCCGACCATCGCGGAATCCGGCCTGCCGGGTTACGAATTCGTCACCTGGCACGGCCTGCTCGCGCCCAGGGGAACCTCCGCGGCGGTCGTGGCCGTGCTCAACGACGGCGTGAAAAAGACGCTGGCAACGCCCGAGCAGGTGGCTCGCTTCCGCCAGATCGGCCAGGACATCATTGCCAGCACGCCAGAGGAATTCGCCGCCCACCTGAAAAAGGAATCCGCCAAATGGGGCAAGGTGATCAAGGAGCAAGGCATGCGCGCCGAGTAGGCGAGCGACAGCGAACGCCTTCCTGAAATAAAAAACGACGCCCCGCGGGGCGCCGTTCCTGTTTCTTCGAACCGTGTTTTAGAGCCCGGCCGCCTTCAAGCCCGCTGCCGCAGCCATCGCGTCCTGGTCCGAGTTCATGCCGCTGACGCCGATGGCGCCGATCACCTTGCCGGCGACCATGATCGGCAGTCCGCCCTCGATCGGCGTCGCTCCGGCCAGGCCGAGCAATGCAACCCGTCCCTTGGCGATGCCGTCCTCGAACGCCTTGGTCGGGCGGCGGTACATGGCCGACGCCTTGGCCTTGTCGATCGCAACCCCGACGCTCGCCGTCTGGGTGTCGTCCATGCGCTCGTAATAGACGAGGAAGCCGTGGTTGTCGACGATCGCGATCGCCATGCGCCAGCCGTTCTTCTTCGACTCCGCGACCGCGCCGGCCGCGATTTTCTTGGCCTGATCGACACCGATCTCCGGGCCGTAGGGCGGGCGCTCCTGCGCCATGGCGCCGGCGGTCAACAGGATGAATCCCAAACCCAGTATGGTTCTGCTTATAGACATCTTCTCCTCCTCTGTGATGGTAGTACTCGGGGATGAAACGAACGGAAAACTCAACTGCGCCAGCGGATTATGTTTGGCATCGCTGCTACGGTCAAGCAAGCGCCCGTTCGAACCAGCCAAGCCGGCCTGGTCCTCGCGCGGCTCGCGACTCGGCCGATTTCCGTGGACCGTTCGGCATCTTCAGGCGCGTCGATACTTCGGTAGAACTCGCATCGCAGGGTATAGAATCTCGCCCCTGAGGCCTCCTATTTCGAGTGTGCCCGTGCCGGTCAGGATTTGCTGGGACAACAAAGATCGCCTGCTGGGTCGCCCGGAATCGCCGGCGTCCGTCAGTGCCTTGCATCGGACTGATTTTGCCCGACCGCTGGGCAGGGTTCGCAGGATCTCGGGGGTCGGCGCATGAGACGGGATATTTCTGCAGTGAGTCTCGCGACGATATACCTGGTGCAGCCTGGCGAAACCAAATGGGATCGTGAAGGGCGGCATCAGGGGCACCTGGACTCGCCGCTGACTCCCAGGGGTATCGAGCAGGCCCGGACTGCGGGGCGCGCCCTGCGGCAATTGCTCCAGAACCCGCAGCTTGTGTTCGTTGAAACCAGCCCGCTCGGCCGAGCGGGGCACACTGCGGCCCTGATTTGCGCCGAGCTGGGCCTGGACATGAAATCCATGGTGGTCGCGCCGTTGCTGATCGAGCATCATCTCGGCGCCTGGCAGGGACTCACGAACGCCGAGATCGACGCGCAGTATCCCGGCGCGCGGCGAGTGCGCGAAGCGGACAAGTGGAGTTACGTGGTGCCGGGCGGCGAGAGTTATGCCCTCATGCACGAGCGCGCCCAGCAATGGCTGGCATCCAAACGCCGCGCCCCGGTGACGATCGCCGTGACGCACAGAATGTTCAGCCGGATCCTTCAGGGGACCTACGCGGGGCTCGCGCAGGCGCAAACGCTCCGCCTGAACCATCCTCAAGACTGTCTGTATCGGCTCTACGACGCGCAGCTTGAGGAGATTCCCGTAAGTGCCGGGCACTTGGAGCGCGGTCCGGATACTTTTGGCCGCTAGGCCATGAAAAAACCGGAAGTGCTGCGAAGCGTATCGCTCGGCCTCGGCGCCCTCGCGCTGGTCGCCGCCCTGGTTTTTCTATACGACAGGACCCAGGCGGTCGATCTGCAGGACCAGAGCGAAATCCTCAGCTACCTCCGCGTCCTGAAGGAGATCGACAGCCGCTGGGACGTGGACGTGCTGCGCGCCCGGTTCGAGTCCGGCGCGGATCTGCCCGCGATCAATCGCGGTGCAGCGGCGAAGAGGGCGCTGCGGGATCTGAATTCGGCGCTGCGGAAAACACCCAGCCCGTCGCTGAGCGCCGGGCTGCCGCAACTGAGCGAGGCGATCCTGCAAAAAGCCGACCTGGTGGAAAAATTCAGGATCGAGAACTCCGCTGCGAAAGCCGCGCTGGATGATCTGGTGAGCAAGACCGCGGAAGCCCAGACGCAGACCGGAGAGCTGAAGCTGAAGGTCCCGCCGCAGGCGCTCGTCCTGGCCCTCGCCCGCGCGGCCGCCGCCGCGTCGCAGTACTACTGGCTCGTGCAGGACGCGCAACGCAAAAGCCTGGAAGCCGCGCTGGCCGCCTTGCCCGGCGGCGCGTCTGCGCTGCCGGAGACGCTGCGGAACAAGGTCGAGCAGACGCGGGAGGCGGGCGAGGCTTTCATCAAGCGCCGCTTGGCGGAACAGCAGACTTTCGAAAAACTGGCGTTCCTGAGCTCGGGTCCGCGGCTGGACAGTCTGACGTTCTCCTTCAGTCGCGAGCTCGAAGCCACGCTGCAGGAGAAGGAGCTTTTCCGCGTCTATCTGATCGCCTATGCCGGCGCGCTGCTGATTCTGATCGGCTGGCTCGGAACCCGGCTCAAGGCCGCCAACGTGAGCCTGGAGCAACGCGTGAGAGACCGCACGCTCGAGCTGTCCCAGGCCTTGCAACACCTCAGGGAATCGGAGGCGCAGCTGATCCAGTCGGAGAAGATGTCTTCGCTCGGTCAGATGGTGGCGGGCGTGGCTCACGAGATCAACACTCCACTTGCCTATGTCAAGAACAGTCTGGGCACGGTCGCCGACAAGCTCGGTGACCTCGGCGGTGCGATCGAGCACTGCGAAAAATTGATCGCGCTGCTGCAGGCGGGCGGCAACGCCGACCCGAAGGAGCTTTCGCGCGAGTTCGCGCTGGCCTCGGCGGCCGTTGCGCGGTTGAGGCAGCAGCGCGTGACCGAGGAACTGGGCAACCTGGTGAAGGACGGGCTCTACGGCGCGGCACAGATGGCGGAAATCGTCGGCAACCTGAAGGATTTCAGCCGCCTCGACCGCAGCAAGGTGACGCACTTCAGCCTGAACGAAGGACTGAACAGCACGCTCGTGCTGGCCAAGCATCTGCTCAAATCGGTCACGATCGACAAGCGATTCGGCGATATGGCGACGGTCGTGTGCTCGCCGTCGCAGGTGAACCAGGTGTTCCTCAACCTCATCACCAACGCGGTGCAGGCCATGGAAGGGGGCCGCGGCAAGATCACGCTGACGACGCGGACCGACGGTGGCGGTGTTGCGGTCGAAGTCGCCGATACCGGGAGAGGTATCCCGCCCGAAGTGCTGCCTAAAATCTTCGACCCGTTCTTCAGCACCAAGGAGGTGGGCAAGGGCACCGGCCTCGGGCTGTCGGTGTCCTACAAGATCGTTCAGCAGCACGGCGGCCACATCGACGTGGAATCGCAGCCGGGGGCCGGCACCCGTTTCACCGTGTGGTTCCCGTTCGAACCGCCGGCCGCTGCCGGGCTTGCCGCCTGACCCGCGTCATGAAGCCGCCGGAAAAAATCGGGAAGTACGAAATCCAGGACCTGCTCGGCAAGGGCGCGATGGGCATCGTCTACAAGGCCTACGACCGCACGATCGCGCGCGGCGTCGCGATCAAGGTGATCGCCAAATCCTCGCTCGGCGCGACGGATCTCAAGCACGCTGTCGAGCGCTTTCGGCACGAGGCGCAGGCGGTGGGCCGGCTCGTGCACCCGCGCATCGTGCAAATCTACGACTACGGCGAAGACGACGAGATCGCCTACATCGTCATGGAGCTGGTCAACGGCAAGACGCTGCACGCGCATCTGTCGCAGGAACAGGGCTACGAAGTCCGCGAGGTCGGCGAGATCATCCGGCAGGTGCTCGACGGCATCGGCTACGCGCACTCGGAAAAGGTCGTGCACCGCGACATGAAGCTGTCGAACATCATGATCAACAGCGACGGGCGCATCAAGATCAGCGACTTCGGCATCGCGCGCATCGATTCCTCGAACCTGACGCAGGTGGGCGACGTGCTCGGCACGCCCTACTGCATGGCCCCGGAGCAGTTCCTCGGCCTCGAAGTCAATGCGCTCGCCGATCTGTATTCGATCGGGGTGATTGCCTACGAGCTCCTCACCGGCACCAAGCCGTTCGTCGGCAACGCCGCCAACGTGATGCAGCAGGTGCTCAACAAGCGTCCCATCGACCCGTCCCGGCTGAATCCGAAGCTGTCGCCGCTGATGGATCGCGTACTGCAGAAGGCGCTCGCCAAGAAGCGCGACGACCGCTTTCAGTCGGCCCGTGAGTTCTCGGAGGAATTCCGCGCGGCGATCGAAGCCTCGCTCGATCTCGGCGCGGCCGACCGCGCGTCCGGGGCGGTGGTCCCGGACAGCGCGGCGCTCCTGAGCGCGGCGAGATTGCTCAACGCCGGGCCGGCGGCCAGGGCGACACCCCCGAGCGAGCACGTGCTGCCGGTGTTCTCCGGCGACAGCGCGATCAGCCTCGACCAGAGCGTGAAGAAGGGCCGCTTGCTCTTCGTGGACGACGAAGAACGCATATTGACGGCGCTGAAGTCGCGGTTCCGCGACCGCTACCACGTCTTCACCACGACCGACGGCAACAAGGCCCTGGATTTCATGAGCCGCTACCCGATGCACGTGGTCGTCAGCGACCAGCGCATGCCGGCGATGCTCGGGGTCGACCTCTTGCGCCGGTCGCGCGAGGTTTCACCGCGCAGCGTGCGCATCCTGCTGACCGGCTACTCCGACCTCGCTGCCATCGTCGGCTCGATCAACGACGGCGAGGTCTACCGCTTCATCAACAAGCCCTGGGACAACAACGAGCTGCAGACCATCATCGCCGAGGCAGTGACGATCGCGCTGGAGCTCGCCGACACCCGGCCGGCGCCGGTCGACCTGCCGGGGAACATGGACGCAGGCGTGCTCGTGATCGATAGCGACGAGGAGATTTTCCGTGTCGCGCGCGAACTGGTCGGCGAACTGTGTCCCGTGGTGTACACGGCCGACGTCGACGCCGCGCTCGACGTGATGCAGAAGCGGGAAATCGCGGTCGTCATCACCGACGTCGAGGCCGAGCACGAAGAGCTGACCGCCATGCTCAAGCTCCTGAAGCAGGAAAATCCGCAGATACTCACGATCGTCATCACCAGGACATCGGACGCCGAGATGATCGTCGAGCTGATCAACCAGGCCCAGCTCTTCCGCTTCCTGAACAAGCCGGTCAACGTGCGGCTGCTGAAGAAGCACATTCACGCCGCGCTGCAGCGCTACCTGACCTTCGTGCAGGCGCCCCAGCTCCTCCGCGAGCATCTCGTGCAACCCGCCGACGGGTTGCGCTCGTCCGTGCTCGGCCGGAGGATTCACGACAGCACCCGGACGCTGCGCGAAAAGTGGTTCGGAGCCGGCAGCGCCGGAGGCTGAACCTGAGCCTACGTGTGCTTGCGCACAGAGCGCGCGGGCCGGGACGGGTACATTAGGATCGTATTTTTCGAGTGACGCCCGATGTCGTTTGGAATATTTATCGCCGGATACGCCATATTGATCGCCGGCCTGGCGATCGGCGCCCACCTGCTCAACACGCCTCCGCAGTGGATCGGGGTGGGCGTTCTGTGCCTGATCGGGGCGGCCATTGTCCATGGCGTGAAGTCGACCCGGGGGAAAGACACCCCGTCCTAGGAACTCCGTTTTCCGCCCCGGGTCAGACGCCGGGTGGCCCTCGCTCTTACCCTTTCCGCGCGAACGACGCAGCCGACGCGAGGTTCTCCGTACGATCCATTCAAAAGAAAGGACTGACCCATGAAACTGTACTACGCTCCCGGCGCCTGCTCGATGGCGCCGCACATCGTCCTGCGCGAAGCCGGCTACAAGTTCGATCTCGATAAAGTGGACATTCCCAACAAGAAGACCGAAGGCGGAGAGGACTACTGGAAGATCAATCCGAAAGGCTATGTGCCGGCGCTCAAGCTCGACGACGGGCAGGTTCTCACCGAGGTGCAGGTCATCTGCCAGTACCTTGCCGACCACAAGGCGGACGCCGGGCTCGCGCCGAAGGCGGGCACGATGGAGCGCTATCGCCTCATGGAGATGCTCAACTTCGCGGCGAGCGAAGTCCACAAGCAGATCGGCGCGCTGTTCAATCCCAAGCTGACCCCGGAGATGAAGGAAGTGCAGCTGGGCTACATCGACCGGCGGCTGAACGCTCTGGAGAAGATGCTCGCGGGGAAACAGTACGCGAGCGGCGACAAGTTCAGCGTCGCCGACGCCTACCTGTTCGTGGTCCTCAACTGGACCGGCATGCACAAGATCGATCTCGCCAAGTGGCCGAACATCAAGGCCTTCCAGGCGCGCATCGCGGCCCGGCCCAAGGTGCAGGAAACGATGAAGGCCGAAGGCCTCGTCAAATAACGCGATGCCGGATACCGGTTCTCAGGGCTTCAGCGCCCTGTAAAGAAACGGCAGGCTCACGTCCATGCGGTAGTCGACGTCGGAGTGGTTGTCGTCGAACTCCTCGTACGTGTGCCGGATGCCGGCCAGAGCGAGGCGCTTTGCGAGAATGCGCGCGCCGTAGTGAATGTGGTACTGGTCGCGCCAGCCGCAGTCGATGTAGATGCCGCGCAGCGACTTCAGGTTTGCGCGGTATTTCGCAACGAGATTGATCGGGTCGTGCTCGCGCCACTTGTTCCAGCGCTTTTCGATGATCTCTCCCGATTCCATGTTGAACGGCACGCGAAAGCCGTTCGGCGCCTTCGGGTCCGGATCGTAGGTCGCCGCCATGCACAGGTTCATGATGCAATGGCCTTCGGCGGTGGAAAGTTTTTCCTTCTTCCACACGTGCGCGAGGAAGCGCTTGATGCGTCCGTCGTCCAGGCCCGCATCGAGACCCTTGCGATTCGCTTCGCGGCGAGCGTCATAGGCGCCGGCTTTGCGTTTCGGGCTGCGATGCTTCGCCAGTTCGTTCAGCGTGTTCGGCCAGTCGTGCCAGTAGACGAAGTCGAAATACGCGTCGCCGGAATGGTTCGCGACCGCGCCCCAGGTTTTCGGGTACTTCATCCCATGGATGATCGAACCGTAGCCGCCGGATGATTTGCCGAAGCAGCCGCGGTGCTCGCGGCTCGCGAGCGTGCGGAACTCGCGGTCGACGAAAGGGACGATCTCGCGCGTGAGATAGTCGGCGTAATCGCCGATCGCCGGCGAATTCACATACTGGTTGCCGCCGAGCGCGGTGAAGCAGTCCGGGAAGACGAAAATCGCCGGTCCCATCTTGCCCTCGCGGATGAGCCGCGCCGCGCGCTCGGGGACGTTGTCGCCGAAGGGCTTCCAGCCGATGTGCGAAAGGCCCGAGCCGGTGAAGCCTACGAGATCGTAGAGCACCGGGAAGCGGCGCTTCGAGCTGTCGTCATATTGCGGCGGCAGCCACACGCCGAGCTTGCGCAGGTGCGGATCGCCGAGCGGATTGTCCCTGAGAATTTTCGAGGCGTGCTCGAGCACGAGGACCGTACCGGCGGGGCCTTTGGGGCGTTTGAGGGCCATAACGACTTTTGCTGATGGGTTCGTGCGATTGTGGCACGTCCGCGATCCCGGAGTCGGGCGACGACCCACGCAGGCGGGCCCATGCGTAGATCCGGAGAATCAATATGTACATCCATAAATGCAGAGGTCCTTCCCCCCTTGCGGAGGAAAGGACCGGACGCTGCAGACCTGAAATGCACCAGGTCGAACTATCGCTTACTGTCCCCAGAGCCTATGCAACAGCGCCATTTTGTCCTGACGCACGTTCAAGCCGTCGTCGAGAATGCCGCCGACATCGAAGCTGTTGGGAGTGTAGGCCCAATAAAAGCCGTTGCGCATGCCTTTGCTGATCAGATAGTCCACGAAGGCGTTTTGCCAGGTCACGTCCTGCTGCCCGCTCGGTCCCTGTCCGTACTTGCCGCCCCATTCGCCGATCACCACTGCATGCGTCGGAGTTGCATTGGCCGGATAGAACTGGCCAAACAGCGTGTCCCAGCCCGCCGCCAGATTGGCCGGGAAGTTGGAGGCGCTGAACGAGGACTTCACAAACCCGTCCGGCCCGTAAGTGTGCGGGCTCAGCACCAGCTTGTTGTTCGGAATGTTGAGCGGCTGATAGGCCTCGGGCTGAAAGTCCTCGCCCCAGTTCATCGGGGTGTTCGAGTTCTCGATGCCGTCATAGTTGCCGTTGATCCCCTGGACGAAGACCAGCAGGTTGGGGTTGGCCGCCAGGACCGCCGCCGAGGCGAGCTCCGCCGCTTCCTTCCAGAAGTAAATCGGGTTGGAGGCGTTCGTGTCCCCGGGGCCCCAGCGCACAATGCCGTTGGGCTCGTTATAGATGTCGATAGCGAAGAAGTGGCTCAGCGGGGCGTAACGCTGGGCGACAAAGGCGAGGTCGCGCGTCCAGTTCTCCTTGGTGTAGGCCTGTTTGTTGTACATGAGGCCGAAATCGGCCGGGTCTGACAGAAACCAGGTCGGGTACTGCCGCACCATGGATACGCTGTGGAAATCGAGCATCACGTAGATGCCCTGGCGATCGGCCTCGGCCATCCACAGGTCCAGAGCCTGCAACGGAGTCTTGCCGATCAGGTCCGGATTGAGAGTGGGGTTGACGAAGGCCCCCGGCTGCAGGTCGACCGGAGTGGTGTTGTAAAGCGTGTCGGGCACGAAAGGCAGGCGGATCGTGTTGAAGCCGAGGCTCTTGATCTGCGCGATTTGCTCTTTCCAGCCCATCGCCCACAGGAACTGCGGCTGCAGGCTCGGGCCGTTGAAGCCGAAATGGCTCACGCCGCGGATCTGGATTTCCTGGCCGCTCGGGTTGAATATCTTGCCCGCCTGGGTGAAGTAGCCGACCGCCGTGCCATCCGCAGCCACCGTCGAGGGGTTGCTCGCGTTGCCACCGCCACTCACAGTCGTACTTCCACCGCCGCTGCCGCCACAGGCGGTGAGCACGCACAGAAATACGCTTCCGGCGATCGCCCGAAGCATTCGAAAAGCAAAACCCTTATGAATGGTTTTCATGGGGAACCTCTTTGTGATTGCTGCTTGCGTAGACCCTTGCGGATCCGTTGCCCGTATTCACACTCTTGGGTGCAATCACACTGAGGCGCGGGGACTCGCTACCTGGAGGATGCGTTTCGTGCGGTAGCCCACGTATGAGTCGGCATCACACTCTTAGTTCATTGTCTATGCGCCAGCGTACCCTGGAAGGTGCACTAGTGCCGTTTCGGGACAGGCGATTCGCCCGCAGGTTCTTGTTTGCTCAGGGCTAGTCGGTGTGCGGCGGGCTCGAAAGTTTATTCGCGCCCGGGAGAGAAGATTTCCTGGGATTTGTCGGGGCGCGGCGACAATCGGAAGCTATCGCGCACGAGGGCAGGGGATTGCTCGGGATTCGCCGGTGCGCGGCGACGCTGTGCATCCATCCGTCGCACATAAAAAAAGGGCCCGCACAAAGTGCGGGCCCTCAAGGCTTACATAGGCACACCTAAGACACTTAGGTCGAACCCGCTTATTGCACAGGCACGAGCGCAGCACGTACTGCGTCCAGGAATACCTGTGCAACCTTGGCGTGCGCTACTTCAGTCGGGTGAATACCGTCGTACAGATCCGCCGCCGTCAGCACCGAGTTGACGTCGACAAAGCGCACCTGCTGGCCCGCCGCGATCCTGGCGTCCACATTGCTGCGAACGACGGCATTGAACTGTCCAGTCAGTACCGCGCGATCGACCGAGGTCGTGGTGGCGCTGCCATCGGGTTTGCCGTGAATCATGACCGAGGTCTGGGGCGGAATGGACCCCACAAAGATCCAGGCATTGGGGCGTGCCGCCCTGATCTGGTCGATCAACGCACTGTGGCGTGCGCCGATTTCTGCGGCGTCGTTGTTGGTCCACCACGCGGTGTCGTTGGTGCCGATCATCAGGAGAACGATGTTCGGTTGCGTGGATCCCAGCCAGGCGGTGACGCTGCCCGCGATGTCGCCGATGGCAAACCCCGCGTGCCCGTCGTGGTCCTTGTCGGCAACGTGAGTGTTCGGGTCGTTCAAGGTGCCCACGTAGCTGACGCCGCAGTTGTTCTGCTGCAGACCCGTATACAGGTTGTTGCGGTATCCGCCGTTCACGCCCAGCGTGATCGAGTCACCCAGGGGCATGATGCCGGTGCAGCTTTGAAGCTGAACGCCGGGTGCGTCTACAGGCGCTGTCGGGGGGGTTACTGCGGTGACTGCGGCATTGCCATCACTCACGCCTGTACTTCCACCGCCACAGGCTGCGAGTACGCCCAGAAATACGCTTCCGGCGATCGCTTGAAGCGTGCGAAAAGCAAAACCCTTATGAAGGATTTTCATGAGGAACCTCTTTGTGATTGCTGCTTGCGTAGATCCTTGCGGATCCTTTGCCCGTATTCACACTCTTGGGTGCAATCACACTGAGGCGCAGGGGCTTGCTACCTAGCCCCTTCAAGTGAGTGGGGTCTTCTGTGCGGCAGCCCACGTATGAGTCACCATCACACTCTTAGTTCATTGTCTATGTGCCAGCACACATTGAAAGGTGCACTAATGCACCCCCAGGGCGGGCGATCGCCCGTAGGGTGCTGTTTGCTTGGGAATTGTCAGCCCTGGAAGGCCCGGTAGAGAGCAAAAGATTTCCTGGGATTCGGCGCGGCAAGGCCGGATATCCGCTGCGGACGAGAAAAGGGCCCGGCGCGAGCCGGGCCCTTCAAGTTGCTAGATGCAGGTCGTCGTGCGAAGGACCCTGAGCGAAGGGTCCTTTACTTCTGCCGTTCGGCCGCTTCCAGCGCAGCCCGCGCGCCTTCGGCGTCGCCGCGCGCTTCGCGCGCATGCGCGATGAGACGCCAGTTTTCCGCGCGCAGGGCGTTGTCGCTTCCGGCCCAGGAGTTGGAGCGCGCCGCGGTGCTCTCGGTTTGCGCGTAGTCGCCTTGCTTCAGGCGCACGCGCGCGAGCTCCTGCCACAGGCGCGGATTGCGCGGCTCGATGCGCAGCGCCCGCTCGAGCGAGGCCGCGGCGTTCACCAGGCGCCCGGACGCTGCATCGGCGCGCGCGCCGTCGAGCAGACCGGCGATGGCGAGGTTCTCGGTGCGGGCTGCGGGCTCCGGCGCGGGAGGCGGCGGCGGAGCAGGCTCGAACCGCGGCGCGGTCGCGCAGCCGGAGATGAGCGCTGCCAGGACAAAGAGGATGATTTTCATCGGGAGGGATGACGCGAGCGGCGACAGACTCCTATCTTCGCTCATCTTCCGCTTATTTTCCAAACAGGCGCTGCAGCCAGCCCTTCGCCTGTTGCTTCACCCCTTCGACCGCGACGCCCACGGCGCTCGCGCAGGGAGCGCGCTCCGCCGGTGCCGAGCCTTGCGCGAACGGCAGCTCGAGCGCTCCCGCACAGTTGAAGTCGCCGCGCAATCCGCTCAGCGGATCGATCAGCACGTTCTCGATGCCGTCGGGTTTGGGCAGCGCCAGCGGCTCAGGGTCGAGGGCAGCCATCAGTTCGCCCCAGATCGG
>DATHHS010000269.1:0-3683 GCA_035317085.1 Burkholderiales bacterium | reverse complement strand
CGGGTAATACACACGCTCCACGCGGGGATGCGCCACCAGCCAGCTTGCGAGTTCCAGCGCGGCCTGCGACTGCGCTTCCATCCTGATTCTGAGCGTCTCCAAGCCTTTCAACAGTACCCAGGCATTGAACGGTGACAGGCTCGGGCCGGCAGTCCGCAGAAAACCGAAAATGCCGTCCATCACGAGGTCGCGCTTGCCGAGGATCGCGCCGCCCAGCACCCTCCCCTGGCCGTCGAGATATTTGGTGGCCGAGTGAATGACGAGATCCGCACCGAGATCGAGCGGGCGCTGAAGCGCGGGAGTGCAAAGGCAGTTATCCACGACAAGCAGTGCGCCGGCTCCGCGCGCCACGCGCGCGAGCGCAGCAATGTCGAAAACCTCCATGAGGGGATTGGATGGCGTCTCCAGAAACAGGAACCGCGTGTTCGGCCGCAGCGCCGCCTTCCACTTGGCGGGATCGGTTCCATCTACGTAGGTGGTATCGACACCGAATTTCGCCAGGATGGTGCCGAAAAGCTGTACCGTGGCGCCGAAAACCCCCGACGAGGACACCAGATGGTCGCCCGACTTCAGCAGCGCCATCGCGGTCGAAAGAATGGCGGCCATGCCCGAGGCCGTCGCCACGCAAGCTTCCGCGCCCTCGAGCGCCGCCAGGCGTTCCTGGAAGGCGGTCACCGTGGGGTTGGTGAAGCGCGAATAGATATTTCCGGGCTCGCTGCCCTGGAAGCGGGCTGCGGCCTGCGCGGCGTTTTCGAACACGAAGCTCGAGGTAAGATAAAGCCCCTCGGAGTGCTCGTTGAACTGGCTGCGGGCGATTCCGGCGCGCACCGCCAGCGTTTCGATGTCGTAGTCGTCCATTTCGAACCCCAGAAAATAAAAAAACCCGTCCAGCTTTCGCTAAGACGGGTCTCTGCCACGCTTTAGCCGTATTTATTAAGCGCCCGCAAGCTGTCGATCAAATCGGCGCAGTACGCAAGTTACTATTCCGACGCACGGATGTCAAATCGCCAGAGCCTCGGACGGCTCGGAGTCCTAGTGCGCTCCAGGCGGGGAAACCGCAGCGCAAGCTGCGGTCGGGGCTTTGAAACAGTCCGCGCAAGCTTTTCGCGCGGACTGTCGATTAAGCAGCGTTCAGGTCGAGCTGGTTGCTCTCGGAATCTTCCTCGCCCTCCTGCCGGGCGGCGTCGCGCTGGCGCTCGACCGAGGCGAGGTATTCTGTGGTGACGTCTCCGGTGATGTACACCCCGTCGAAACACGAAGTTTCGAACTGCGTGAGCTTCGGATTGACCGCGCGCACTGCCGCCTTGAGCGCGTCGAGGTCCTGGTAGATGACCGCATCGGCGCCGATCTCACGCGCGACCTGCTCCTCGTTCCGCCCGGTGGCGATGAGTTCGGAGCGCGTCGGCATGTCGATCCCGTAGACATTGGGAAAGCGCACCGGTGGCGCCGCCGAAGCGAAGAACACCTTGCTCGCGCCTGCCTCGCGCGCCATCTGGACGATTTCCCGGCTCGTCGTCCCCCGCACGATCGAGTCATCGACGATCATGACGTTCTTGCCCTTGAATTCTAGGCCGACGACGCTCAGCTTCTGTCGCACCGACTTCTTGCGGATCGCCTGGCCGGGCATGATAAAGGTGCGACCGATGTAGCGGTTGCGGATGAAACCCTCGCGATAAGTCACACCCAGGCCGTTAGCAAGCTCCAGCGCGCTGGGGCGGCTCGTGTCAGGGACCGGGATCACGACGTCCACACCGAGGTGGGGCGCGGTCCGCTTGATCTTCTCCGCAAGCTGCCGCCCCATGTGAAGGCGGCTCTCGTATACCGAGACCCCGTCCATCACCGAATCGGGCCGTGCGAGATAAACGTATTCGAAGATGCAGGGCGCAAGCACCGGCTTCGCGGCGCACTGCCGGTTGTGGAAGATCCCGCCTTCTTCGACGAAGATCGCCTCGCCCGGGGCGACGTCGCGCACCAGCTCGAAGCCGAACGCCGTGAGCGCTACGCTTTCGGAGGCGACCAGATACTCGGTTCCCTCGGCGGTGTTATTGCGGCCGAACACCAGCGGCCGGATGCCGAACGGATCGCGGAACGCGAGCAGACCGTAGCCGGCGATCATGGCGACCACGGCGTAGGCGCCGCGGCAACGCCGGTGCACATTGGCGACGGCCGTAAAAATAGTCTCGGGGTCGAGCTTCTGGCCTTTCGCGGCGAGCTCCAGCTCGTGCGCGAGCACGTTCAGCAGCACTTCGGAATCGGAATTGGTGTTGATATGGCGCAGGTCCTGGCGGAACATCTCCTGCTTGAGTGCCTCGGAATTGGTCAGGTTGCCGTTATGACCGAGCACGATGCCGAACGGCGAATTGACGTAGAAGGGCTGCGCCTCTCCGGCGTTGAAGGCAGAGCCCGCCGTGGGATAGCGGCAATGCGCGATACCGATCTCGCCGGAAAGCGAGCGCATGTTCCGGGTGCGAAACACGTCGCGCACCATGCCCGGGCCCTTGTGCATATGGAACGCCTTGTGTTCCGCCGTGACGATGCCCGCTGCGTCCTGGCCGCGGTGCTGCAAGAGCAGCAGCCCGTCATAGAGCAGCTGATTGACCGGTGTCTTCGCCACGATTCCGAGTATGCCGCACATCTGCGCTTATTCCTTTTCCTTAGGTACTCACCGGTATTTCAGACGGTGCGCGAGGCCCGTCGGTAGATAGGTGCGTATCGCGAGTGCTGCGGTCTCGAACGGGCCTGAGAAGAACGCGTCGCGCCAGAAGGATTCGCGCGGAAGCGGTGTCAAACCTGCGAGCAGCACCACCGCGAGCACGATGACCAGCCCCCTCACCAGACCGAAGACTGAACCCAGCGCGCGATCCGCGGGACCCAGGCCCGACGCTCGCACGACCGACGAAAGTGCCATTCCGGCAATCCAGCCGATCAGCAGCACCACGCCGAACACCAGCAGGAAACCCATCAGCGCGCTCAGCAACGGACTCAAGCTTTGCGGCAGATAGCCGGCGACGTGCCCTCCGAAAAACGTCGCCAGTATGAAGCCTCCGACCCAGACCCCGAGCGAAATCATCTCGCGCACCAGACCGTGCAACAGGCTCACAGCGACCGATACGACCAAGACCGCCAACACAACGCAGTCAAACCAGGTCATCGCTGTGCCACCTGACCGACTTCGAGACCGAGCGACTTGAGCTTGTCCCGCGCCTTTTCGGCAGCGCCCCGGCTAATAAAGGGCCCCGCGCGCACGCGGGTCTGCTCACCCTGCTGGATTTTGACGCTCTCGGTGTAACTCTTGATGCCTGCCGAGGCTGCCTTGTCCTGTACCTGCTTCGCGTTGTCGGGATTCGTGAACGCACCAAGGGGAACGACGAACGCCTCGTCGTTCAACAGCACCTGAGCGCGGCGGGCTTCCGTCGCACGGGTGTTTGGACGTTCCTTGTCCACCGCCCTGGCGCCCTCTTTCTGCGCAGCACGAGACCCGGAACCCGCTTCAGCAGACTTGGGCACGGGCTGTATCCCTCGATTGGCCTGATCCTTTTGAGCTTGTGCGGGTTCGGATTTCTGTGACGGCGCGGAAGGCACCGACAGCGGCGGGAGAACCCGGGTCTTGAACGGCCCACCGTCCTGGCTGGGGATCTGCACCGTCAGCGCCTGGGGGACGGACCTGGGTTGCTGGTCGAGAA
>DATHHS010000268.1:0-5447 GCA_035317085.1 Burkholderiales bacterium | reverse complement strand
AAGCCGCCGAGCGGCCCAAGGACGCCTTCGAGGCATTCAGCCGCGCCAAGACGGCGGGCAACCTCGCCCCCGAGCTCGCCGGCTTCGTCGATCAGCGGCTGAGGCAACTGCAGTAGCCGGCCCGCCGCCCGGGAGCTCGGGTGAATCTGCCCGCCGCAAGAGCCTGTCCCCCGTAGGAAGCGGGCAATGCGCGACCGCTATCGTGAGGTGTACGCCAGCTTCCGCTGGGACGTGCCCTCGCGTTTCAACATCGCAACCGCCTGCTGCCTCCGGCACTCGCACGACCGCAATCGCGTTGCCCTGTATTGGGAGGACGAGGGCGGGGCCGTGGCCGCACATACGTTCTGGGATCTGCAACAACAGGCAAACCGGCTCTCGAACGCATTGACCGCACTCGGCGTAAGGCGCGGCGATCGCCTTGCCATCATCCTGCCGCAGCGCCCGGAAACCGCGATCGCGCACATCGCCTGCTACCAGATGGGCGCGGTGGCGATGCCGCTTTCCGTCCTGTTCGGTCCCGAGGCGCTGGAATACCGTTTGCAGGACAGCGAAGCGGCGGTCGCCCTGGTGGATTCCGCATCGCTGCCGAATCTGAACTCGATTCGCGACCGGCTGCCGTTCTTGAAACACGTAATCGGCGTCGCGGGAGCGCGGGAATCCGGGGTGCAGCCGTGGGATGCGCTTCTCGAGAGAGCTTCCGGGCACTTCGTTCCGGTCGACACGGGAGCCGGGGATCCGGCCTTGCTCATCTACACCAGCGGCACTACCGGGCCGCCCAAGGGCGCGCTGATGCCGCAGCGCGTGCTGCTCGGAAACATTCCCGGCTTCGTGCATTCGCACGATCTGTTTCCGCAGACGGGAGACCTGTTCTGGTCGCCGGCCGATTGGGCCTGGACGGGCGGCTTGATGGATGCGCTGCTTCCCTCGCTGTATCACGGCTGTCCGGTGCTCGCTTACCGCGGGCGGTTCAACCCCGAGAAGGCGTTCTGGCTGATGGAGAAGTACCGCGTGCGCAACAGCTTTCTCTTTCCGACGGCGCTCAAGATGATGATGAAGGCAGTGCCGCAGCCCAAACAGCGCTACGGGCTTTCGCTGCGCTCCATCATGAGCGGCGGGGAATCGGTCGGGGAGACCGCGTTCGAATGGAGCCGCGAGGCGCTTGGGGTCACCGTGAACGAAATTTTCGGTCAGACCGAGATCAACTACATCGTCGGCAATTCGCACACGCTGTGGCCGGCCAAGCCCGGTTCCATCGGGCGGCCGTATCCGGGGCACCGTGTCGCCTGCATCGACGAAGGGGGAAGCGAAGTCCCGGTTGGAGAGATCGGAGAATTGGCGGCTTGGGCGGAAGACGATCCCGTCTTTTTTCTGGAGTACTGGAGGAATCCCGAGGCGACGCGCAAGAAGTACACAGGACAGTGGTGCAGAACCGGAGACCTCGCGAAACGCGACGACGACGGCGACTTCTGGTACCAGGGCCGCGCGGACGACGTGTTCAAGAGCGCGGGCTATCGCATCGGTCCGGCGGAGATCGAGAACTGCCTGGTCAGGCATCCCGCGGTCGCGAATGCGGCGGTGGTGGGCCGCCCCGATGCGGAGCGCACCAACATCGTCAAGGCCTTCATCGTGCTTACGCCCGGCCACGAAGCTTCCGCGGCCCTGGAGGCCGAGCTGCAGGAACACGTGCGAGGCAGGCTCGCGCCTTACGAGTATCCGAAGGAGTTCGAGTTTCTCGACAGGCTGCCGATGACGACTACGGGAAAGATCCAGCGCAGGGTGCTGAGAATACGGGAACAGGAACGAAAGGGAAATCCGGTGACCAAGATATGAACGTCGACCTTGTCGGTACCGTCGCCGGCGCGCTTACGACGATTGCTTTCGTTCCCCAGGCATGGCGCATATGGAAAACGCGTTCGGCGCAAGCGCTGTCATTGTCCATGTATCTGATATTCACATCGGGCGTGGCGCTGTGGTTTCTCTACGGCCTGTTGCTCGGCGCGTGGCCGATCATCGTGTGCAACGGCGTCACCTTGCTGCTTGCGGGGACCGTGCTGGCGATGAAACTCAAATTCGGCTAAGCTGCGGCGCTCTCGGACGCCATGAAACTCTACACATTCTTCCGGTCTTCAGCCTCGTTCCGCGTGCGCATCGCGATGAACTACAAGGGGCTCAAGTACGAGCCCGCGATCGTGAGTCTGGCGAAGGCGGAGCACCTCGAAGCGAAATACAAATCGGTCAATCCGCAGGGCCTGGTTCCGGCGCTCGAGGATGGCGGGTACGTCCTCACGCAGTCGCTCGCCATCATGGAGTACCTCGATGAGGCGCACCCCGGACCGAAGCTGTTGCCCTCCGACCCGCTGGCCCGCGCGTACGTGCGCGCTTTTTCGCAGATCATCGCCTGCGAGATCCACCCGCTCAACAACACGCGCGTCCTGAAGCACATTCGCAACGCCTACAAGCTCGACGAGGAGGGCGTGAACGTCTGGTACCGGCACTGGATTGCGGAGGGTTTCCGGACGCTGGAAGCCTTTCTCGCCGAAAACAAGTTGCACGGGAAATACTGCTATCGCGATCAGATCACGATGGCGGACTGCTGTCTCGTGCCGCAGGTGTTCAATGCGCAGCGCTACAACTGCGATCTCAAGCCTTATCCCATCGTGATGCGGATTCACGAAGCGTGCATGCAGTTGGATGCATTCGTTCAAGCGCAGCCGTCAAAACAACCAGACGCAGTTTGACTGGGAATGTGGTTGGGGAGGGGGTAACGGGGGAACCGTAGGGTCCCCCCGTTCGGAGTTTTCGCGCTCAGCGCCAAGGATTGCGCTGCAATCCTTGGCGCCCCAGAGACGAATCGAACGTCCGACCTGCCCCTTAGGAGGGGGCTGCTCTATCCACTGAGCTACCGGGGCGCGCGGTGTGATTCTACGCGAACGCCTCCGCATTGAACGGCCCCACGCCCCTAAGCTAGAATAAGCTCCGCATCTTCCAGGAATTCGCAGATGACGCACGGGAAAAAGCTTCTGTCGGCGATCGGACTGGGCGTGTTCGCCGTGATCCTGACGCTCAGCTTGAGCGCCTACTTCAGCCCCGCGATGCTGATCGAGCTCGCCAGTCTCCGTCTCTGCAGCTGAATCCTCGGCCCGGCGGCAGGAAGCCGGGCTCTTCCGCAAGCTTTCCTTGAGCACATCAGACTTCGTCGAGGTGCTCGATTTCTGGTTCGGAGCGCCGGGTTCGCGTGAGCGCGGACGGCCGCGCAAGGTCTGGTTCCAGAAATCCGAGGCCTTTGACGCGGATGTGCGCCGGCGCTTCCTCGCAACCTGGGAGCAGGCCGTGCGCGGAAAACTCGAACGGTGGCAGGAGACGCCGCTTGCCTCGCTCGCGCTCGTCGTGGTGCTCGACCAGTTTCCGCGCAACATGTTTCGCGGCACGGCACGCGCGTTTTCGAGCGATTCGCATGCGCTCGCGGCGGCAAGGGCCACGATCGCGCGGGAGTTCGACCGGCTGCTTTCGCCGATCGAGCGCGGGTTTGTCTACATGCCCTTCGAGCACGCTGAGGATCTCGCCGCGCAGCGGCGTTCTCTTGCGCTGTTCGAAGCGCTCGATCCGGCAGATATGAAATACGCGAAGCGCCACTACGAGATCATCGCGCGCTTCGGGCGCTTTCCACATCGCAACGCCATCCTCGGCCGCGAATCGACTGCCGAGGAGGCCGAGTTTCTGCGCCAGCCTGGTTCTTCCTTCTAGTCCGCGAGCCGAGTCGGAATCACGACCTCCGAATGCAGGGTGCGGTGCACGGGACATTTGTTGGCGATCTCGAGGAGCTTTTGCCGCTGCGCTGGGTCGAGATCGCCTTCGAGGCCGATCAGGCGCTCGATGCGGTCGATCTTTCCCTCCCTGGTTTCGCATTCCGCGCAGTCGGTCGCGTGAATCTTTTCGTGCTTCAGCTCGACGCTGATGCGCTCCAGGGGAATGCCTTTCAGATCCGCGTAGCCTCGGACCGTCATCGCGGTGCACGCCCCCAGCGCGGCGCACAGCAGATCGTAGGGCGACAAGCCGGTGTCCGTCCCGCCGGCCGTGACCGGCTCGTCTGCGCGGATCACATGCCGTCCGGCGAAGACCTGGTTGGTGAACTTGCCTTCGCGCGTTTCCCTGACCAGCACCTTGCCCGGCGGCGCGGCGGAAAGGGTCGCGGCATTCTTCGGCAGGTAGCGCTCCGCCCAGGCAGCCACGACGCGGCCTGCGTAGAGGGCGTCCTCGCGGTCGGACAGCAGGTGATCGGCGGGATCGAGCGAGACGAAGCTCTTCGGATGCTTCGCCGCCGCGAATATTTTTCCGGCATTGTCGATGTCGACGATGGTGTCGCGCGGAGAGTGCATCACCATGAGTGCCTTCCTCATCCCCGCGACGATTTCGCCGAGCTTCTGCCCCCGGACGTCGTCCAGAAACTGCTTCTTGATCCGGAATGCGCGCCCGGCGATTTCCACCTGCGCCTCGCCTTCGCGCTCGATGGCCTGCGTCGATTCGCCAAGGAGATGCAGCGCATGGCGGGGATCGAAAGGCGAGCCGATCGTCGCGACGGCGGTGCATTCCGGAACGTTCGGCGCGGCGGCCAGCACCGCGGTTCCGCCGAGGCTGTGGCCGATCAGGATCGCGGGCGCGCGGAAGTCTTTGCGCAGGTAATCGGCCGCGGCGAGGAGATCCCCGACATTCGAGGAGAAATTCGTGTTGGCGAATTCGCCTTCGCTGCCCCCCAGGCCGGTGAAGTCGAATCGCAATACGGCGATGCCGCGCTCGGCGAGCGCGGCGCTCACGATGGTCGCCGCCTTCGTGTCTTTCGAACAGGTGAAGCAGTGAGCGAACAGGGCGTACGCGAGCGGCGGTTCGGCCGGCGCATCGAGCCGCGCGGAGAGCAGGGCGCCGGATGCGCCTGGAAAACGGACAGGCTGGGTGCTGGGTGCCATGGGCATTCCTTCGGGAAGATCCGCTCTCAGTGTTCCACAGTGTGCCGTAGTGACGCCAGCGCCCGCGGTAATGACGCCAGCGCTTGCGCTGCGGGATAATCGAAGCCATGTCCTCTCACGCTCACGACATCGACTCGCCCTCGCCCTGGGTGTGCCGCTGGGCCGGTTTGATTCGGCCCGGCGGGCGCGTGCTCGACGTCGCTTGCGGCCACGGCCGGCATTTGCGCTATTTGAAATCTCAGGGCTTCGCCGTGGTCGGCATCGATCGCGACGAGGCGGTGCTCGCGGCCCTCAAGGGACTGAGCGGCATCGAAATCCGCGTTGCGGACATCGAAGTCGCGCCTTGGCCCTTTGCGCCCGGAGAATTCGACGGCGTGGTCGTGACCCACTATCTGCATCGACCGCTCTTTCCGGATCTGGTGGCCGCGCTGCGTCCCGGAGGCGTGCTGATCTACGAGACTTTCGCCGTCGGCAACGAGCGCTACG
>DATHHS010000267.1:0-23710 GCA_035317085.1 Burkholderiales bacterium | reverse complement strand
CCGGCAAGCTGGGCGATCAGCCGTCTCGCGGCGAAGAGCAGCATCTCGGCCTGCGTGATTTCCGCCGGCAGCTCGATGTCGGAGCGAAACCTTGCCGGCGAAACGAAAAAATTGCGCGGATCGGGAAGCCGTCCGAGCGCGCGGTCCATATCGCGGAGCAACGCCTGGCCAAAGCGTCGCGCCACGCCTTCGCGCGGCAAGGAGCGCAGTTGGCCCAGCGTGCGCACGCCGATGCTCCGGAGCGCGTCCAGGGTTTCTCTTTCCCAGCCCGGAATCTCAACGCTCAGCAGTGCCAGGGCCGGCTCGAGCCCGGGAAGTTCGGCGATGAATTTTTCTTCTCCCGCGGCAGCGAGCCAGGAAGCCGCGCGCGGCGTCGGCGCACCGGCGATCACGGCGCGATAGCCTATTTCGGCCGTATCGCGGAGCAATTTTTGTTTCATGGCCGCGATGCCGCCGAGCAAGCGCAGGCTGCCCGAGAGGTCCAGCAGCACGGCCGAGGGAAATTCGAGCGCCACGCCGGGTGTGAATTGCCCCGCCCAGGCGGCGATACCGAGCAGCGCCTCGGTTTCCGCCGCCTGGTCGCGCGGCACGATTCGCAACCGGGGCACCAGGGACAGCGCCGCCGAAACCGGCATGCCGGCGCGAACTCCGCGTACCTTCGCCTTGCGGTCGCAGGCGAAAATGCAGCGCCGCTCTTCGACCGCGAAAGGCTCAGGCGTGGACGAGCCGCGCAGGAAAATTTCGAGCGGCAGCTGCGGCAGCCGGATGGCGATCCACATGATGGTTTTTGCGGCGCACGGCCGGCGGCATTGCCGGCAGCAGGATAGGGCGGGCGAGGGGGACGCCGCGGCGCTTGAGCACGCGCACGGCCAGACCGCCATTCGCGGCGGTCAGTCCGATCCGCAGCGCAGCGGGAGAAGATTCACCGGCGGTTTTCGCGGATCGGAACAGGAAAGCCGGTGCCCGTCCGCCTTCGGCGCCGATCTGCAGACGCCTCAGTTCCGCGTATTTCGTTTCTTGCGGCCAGGCGAGCACTGCGCCGCAGGCATTCGAGCGCAGCGCCTGCTCGGCCGCCCAGAGCGTTTCTCTCGCCGATGTGGTGCGCACGATCAGGAGTCTGGCAAGGTCAATCCCCGCTGCGGCAAGTGCCGGAGCGTAGGGCAGGTGAGGCGGCGCGACCCAGACCAGCGGCAATCCGCTTCTGGACAAGCTGGCGAGCGCCGGCCCGAGCAGGCGCAGCTCGCCGATACCCTCGTGCGCAGGCAGAATTTCGGTCAGCGCTCCGGCAGGCCAGCCTCCGCCGGGAAGTTCGGCGTCAAGCTCTGGAAATCCGCATGAAACCGTAGTCGTGCCGGCCCGGTTCAGGCTGTCGCCGCGCCAGATGTCCGGGCGATCGAGCAGGACGGCGAAAGAGAAAGGCATGCCCGCCATGGACAGCGGTCTGCGTTAAAAGCAGCGAGAGCGTCAAAGAGGCCGGCGGATCACGCCGACGCCCAGGCCTTCGATCGCAAAATCGTCCTCGCGCAGATCGACGACGATAGTCTTGAACTCGGGATTCTCCGGGAGCAATTCGACCGTGTTGCCGCGGCGGCGCAGGCGCTTCACCGTGACCTCGTCGTGCAGACGCGCCACCACGATCTGGCCCGAGCGCGCCTCGCGCGTGCGGTGCACCGCGAGCAGATCGCCGTCGAGAATGCCGGCGTCGCGCATGCTCATGCCGCGGACTTTCAGCAGATAGTCGGCGCGCGGCTGGAACAATGCCGGGTCGACCTGACAGCGCCGCTCGACGTGTTCCTCGGCGAGGATGGGACTGCCCGCGGCGACGCGCCCGATGAGCGGCAGTCCGAGGCCTTCGGAAAGGCGGATGCCGCGCGAAGCGCTGGGGGTCAGCTCGATCGCGCCCTTCCTCTCCAGCATGCGCAGATGCTCCTGGGCGGCATTGGGCGAGCTGTAGCGGAAGGCCGTCGCGATCTCCGTGCGGGTGGGCGGAAAGCCGGTCTTTTCGATCGACTTGCGGACGAAGTTCAGGATTTTCTGTTGCTTGGGGGTGAGCTCTTCAGCCATGGGGCCTCCTTATCTGTATTTATATACAGTTTTTTTCAGTTTGACAAGAGGAGGCCTGCGCGGCGCGGTCCGGCACCCGACCCGGGCGTATAATTCGCGCCAGACACTGCTTAACCCGCCATGGCGAAACCCTACGAATCCGACCTCACCCGCATGATCCGCGAGCTGCTCCAGGAAAAGCCGCACATCGTCCAGGAACAGAAAAAAGGGCGGGCTCTATGGTGGGACAAGAAGCCCGACCCCGACTACGTGAAGCGCGCCGGGGAATCGGACATCAAGCAGCAGGGCTACGTCTATCAAAACAAGGTCTGACGTTTACTGCTGGGCGCTCGCCGCAGCCTTTGCGGCCGCGCTTTGCGGCTGCACTCTATCCCCTGGTTCTCCTTTCAGCATGGAACCCCCGGTGCTCCCGGCGGATCCATTTTTCGCGTCGGCCGTCGTCGGACGCGGCGACACTTACGAGGTGCGGCAGTACATTGCCGATCTCGCCAAGAAGCAGGACTGGGCCGCCATGGTGCAGTTCGCCGAAGCGCAGCAGAAACGCGATCCCGAAGATTCCGATTGGGGTGTGATCGCCGGTCATGCGTGGCTGCGCCGGGGCGACTATTCGAAGGCGAGCGCGGCATTCGCGCGCGTCATTCAACGCAACCCGGAGGACGTCGGCGCCTGGAACCTGCTCGGGGAGTCTCAGCGCCGGGCAGGGCAGCCGGGCCAGGCCACCAGAACCCTGGAACGAGCCAGCATTATCGGCCGAACCTCGTTCGCGACCTTCTTCTTCCTCGGGGAGGCTTACCGGGACTCGAGCCGGCTGGACCGGGCAATCCCCGCGTACCGTGAGGCCGCGCGGCTGGAGCCGGAATATGCGCAGTCCTGGTTCGAACTGGGCGTGGCTTATGTGCGTACCGGTCAGCGCGAGGAAGTCGGCAAGGTTGTGGAGCGCTTGGAGAAGCTCGACCCGGCTCTGGCCAAGGAGCTGAAGAAGCGCGTGGGGGGCGGTGGCAAATAGCAAAAGCCGGAAGAACCCGAGTCTCCTGCCGACACCTTTGAATTGCCGCATATGTGTATTATGTAAAGTCGTATGGATAGGTAGATCCGCTCGGCGTCCTCCAGGTCTACATCCCACCCCGCTCAGACCAGTGCCATGGTCATATTGATGGCCTATTAGCGCATATACACCAGTGCTTTACTAAATTATCCTAATCTCGTTTCTAGATTCGCCCAGCCGGCGCGAATAGACGAAAGAAATTCCGACTGGTTTCCCGGGCGAGGGTTTCCAGCGTAATGCTCCTAACGCGAGCCACCTCCTCCGCAACAAACCGGACGAGGGCAGGCCGGTTTGTCTTTCCCCGGTGCGGTACCGGGGCAAGGTAAGGCGAGTCGGTTTCCACGAGAAGCCGGTCCAGGGGCACCGAGCGCGCCACCTCCCTCAGGTCGGCCGCGTTTTTAAAGGTGACGATCCCGGAGAAGGAGATATGGAACCCTAGCTCGAGGGCGGCGTCCGCAACTTCCCGGGATTCGGTAAAGCAGTGCATGACCCCTCCGACCTCCGCCGCACCCTCCTCCCGCATGATGCGCAGCGTGTCCTCGGCTGCGCTTCGTGTGTGTATGACCAGGGGCTTGCGGCATGCGCGCGCGGCGCGGATATGGGCGCGAAAGCGTTCGCGCTGCCACTCGAGGTCGCCGGACAGGCGGTAGTAGTCGAGGCCCGTTTCACCGATCGCCAGCACGCGCGGATGCTGCGCGAGCTCGACCAGCCGCTCGGGGTCCACGGCAGTCACGTCTTCGTGGTCCGGATGGACGCCGACGCTCGCGAAAAAATTGTCATGGGCCTCGGCAAGGGCCAGCACCTTGGGAAACCCGGCGAGATTGACGCTGATGCACAGCGCGTGCGTCACGCCGCTCGCGCGCATTTCCTCGCGCACCGCGGCGATTTTTCCTTCGAAATCGGGAAAATCCAGATGGCAATGCGAATCGACCAGCCCAGGGAAAGTCTCCGAAACCCGATTGGATTCTTCGCTCACGGCCGCGCGATCAGCCTCTGGTATTGCAGCAGCAGGTCCTCGACGAACAGCTTCGCGTTGAGCGGGTGCCGGGCCAGTCCCCGCGCCTCCGCCAGCCGGCGCAGGTAGGCGGCGATGTCCCTGGGCTCGCAGTTGCGGAAATTCTCGGCGATGAGCTTTTCATGATCGACGTGATACCTGGCCCGGCCTCCGGCACGGACCAGCAGCAGATCGTGGCTCCAGCGCTGCAGCCATACGACCACGTCCCATAGCGGAACCCGCAGGACGGTTTCGGCGTGGACAATCGGGTCGAAACCGGGACTATTCAGGCCTTCGATGAAACGCCGGCGATCGGCTTCGGTATCCGCCGCTTTGAGCGCCGCCAGCGGCGCTCCTCCGACGCCGGCGAGCGTCGCTTCCGGATGCCCGACGCCCTGCTCTTTCAGCCAGCGCACGACCTCTCCGGGCTCCGGGATCGGCAGGCTGAACTTCATGCAGCGGCTCCTCACGGTCGCGAGCAAGCGCTCGGACTGTGTGGCGACGAGCAGAAAAACCGTGTCCGGTGGAGGCTCCTCGAGACTTTTCAGCAGGGCGTTCTGCGTGTTCGCGTTCATCGTTTCCGCCGGGTAGATGAGGAGGACGCGCAAGCCCGCCCGATGCGTCCCGACCGAAAGGAAGCCGGCGAGCTCGCGCACCTGCTCGATGCGGATCTGCTCGCTGCGCTTCTCCTTCTTCGCGGGCTGCGCGTCCTCCTCACGCCGCTCCGGTGCCATGCTCTCGGGTACGATCAGCCTGAAATCCGGGTGATTGCCTTGTAAAAACCAATGGCATGCCTGACAGCTGCCGCAGGCGTACCCGCCCGGTCGGGGTTTCTCGCAGAGCAGAGACTGGGCGACCGTCTGAGCGAACTCGAATTCGCCGAAGCCTTCGCCGCTCTGTATCAATACGGCGTGGTGCATGCGTTCCCTCAGTCGGGTCCAGGCCTTCCACGCGGATTCCTGCCAGGTGAACATCGTCGGATCAATCCAGGCTCAGAAGAATATTCTCGATTTCCTTCCGGACTTCGGGCAGGGTCCGGCGGCTGTCCACGACCCTGATGCGGCGCGGTTCGGCGGCGGCTCGCTCGAGGTACGCTGCCCGGACGCGCTCGAAGTATCCGCTGTGCTCGCGCTCGAAACGGTCGGGCTGGTCCTTCGCGAGCCGCGCCAGGGCGACTCCGACCGGCGCATCGAAAACGAGAGTCAGGTCCGGCTTCAGCTCGCCCTGGACCCAGCGCTCGATCGCCGCGATGCGCTCCTTCGCCATTCCGCCGCCCGCGCCCTGGTAGGCATAGGTGGCGTCGGTAAATCGGTCCGAAACCACCCAGCGGCCCGCGGAGAGAGCCGGCGCAATCACTTGCGCGATATGCTCGCGGCGCGCCGCAAACATCAGAAGCGTCTCGGTGTCGATGTTCATCGGCTGCGAGAGGAGCAGCGCGCGGAGCTTCTCCCCGAGCGGCGTGCCGCCCGGCTCGCGCGTGAGCACCACCTCTTTCCCGCGCGCACGCAGCAGATCGGCGATGACTGTCACGTGCGTGCTTTTCCCCGCGCCGTCTATGCCTTCCAGTGTGATGAATCTGCCGGAACTCATCGGCTCGCCCGCCGCCGTGCGCCGGGCATCTGGTATTTCGCCACCGCGCGGTTGTGCTGGATGAGCGTGCGGGAAAATTCGCTCGTTCCATCCCCCCGGGACACGAAATACAGTGCGTCGGTGTTCGCCGGATGCATCGTGGCGGAAAGCGCCGCGAGGCCCGGCATGGCGATCGGATGCGGCGGCAAGCCCCGCCGCGTATAGGTGTTGAAGGGCGTGTCGGTCACCAGATCCCTCTTGCGCAGGTTGCCGTCGAATCGTTCACCCATGCCGTAGATCACACTCGGATCGGTCTGCAATTTCATCCTGGAGCGCAGCCGGTTGGTAAAGACGCCGGCGATCATCGCACGGTCGGTCGCGCGGCCGGTCTCTTTTTCGACGATAGAAGCGAGAATAAGCGCTTCGTAGGAGTCTTTCACCGGCAGATTCGGATCGCGCCCGGTCCAGGCCAGCTCGAGCTGCCGTTTCATGGCCCCGTAGGCGCGCGCAAGCACGGCAAGATCGCTAGATCCCTTGGCGAAAATGTAGGTGTCCGGAAAGAAATTTCCTTCCGGGACTATTCCGGGAGCACCCAGCCTCGCCATGATATCCGCCTCGGACAGCGCCGCCGAGTCGTGCTTCAGGTCGGCATGCGCATTCATCGCGTCCCGCATCTGGCGGAAAGTCCAGCCTTCCACAAAGAGGATGTCGGCCTGGGCATACTCGCCGCGGACAATCTTGCGAACCAGCAAGATCGGAGTGATCCCCGCCGACACCTGGTAGCTGCCGGCCTTGATTCCGGCGCTCGCGCCGTTCGCGCGCGCCAGCAGGTTGAACATCCACTCCGGCATCGGCACGCCGGCTTCGACGATCTGGCGCGTGGCACCGCGCAACGTGGACCCCGGAAGAATCGAGAAATCCACCGTAGCCGCGGTGAGCGCAATCGGCGAAAGGGCGAACCAGATAATCCAGCCGCAAAATCCAAACGCAGCCGCGGAGGCCAACAGAAACAACAACTTCAGTCGAAACAGCATCGAATCCAGTGGGCAGGCTTGCTTGACGACGCCCGTATAATAACTGTTAAACCGGACGGCCAAGAGGCCGCCGGTTTAACTCCCGCGAGTTGGAGCGGACTAGAGCCGCTCAACTCGCGGGCGATAGAGAGCGAATGGCAAATGAGCTTACCGCTTCACGATACTGAGGCCGAGGGTGCGTCGAACCGCGAATTCGTTGCGGCGCGCGTCGACGGCATCTTTGTCCTGCTCGACCATCTCGGCGTCCTTCAATTCAGCGGAGAAGACGCCGAAACCTTCCTGCAGGGGCAACTGAGTTGCGACGTTGCGGGTGTGAGCCTGCGTTCGAGCGCCTACGGTGCCTACTGCTCTCCCAAAGGCCGGATGCTTGCGAACTTCCTGCTGTGGCGCGGGGAGGCCGGGTTTTTCATGGCCTTGTCGCGCGACATTCTCCCGGTTGTGCAGAAACACATTTCGAAGTTCGTGCTGCGCTCCAAGGTGAAGGTCTCGGACGCGTCGGACGGTGTCGTGCTGGCAGGTGTGAGCGGCCCGCATGCGGACCGGATCCTTCAGAGCGCCTTTCCCGATTTCCCGGCGAAACCGGATGAAGTGCGCCACGCGCCCGGCACGGGTACGGTTCTCAGGCTCAGGGACGGAAGACTCGTTCTTGCATTGGCGGCTTCGGCGGCGCCTGCGCTTCTGCGACAGATCGAAGGCTCCATCAAACGAGCCAATGCGGGTATTTGGCGCTGGCTCGAGATTCGCCAGGGGCTGCCTCTGGTGACCGCGTCCACGCAGGATCAACTCATTCCTCAGATGGTCAACCTGGAACTCATCGGCGGGGTGAGTTTCGACAAAGGCTGCTATCCCGGGCAGGAGGTGGTCGCGCGCACTCAACACCGCGGGAAGGTGAAACGCCGGATGTTCCTGGCGAATGTTGCCGCTCCGGCCGCGGCCGGAGACGCTCTCTACAGCGACGACTTCGGCGATCAGGCGAGCGGGATGGTCGTCAACTCCGAAGCTTCGCCCGACGGCGGCCACGATCTGCTCGCGGTCGTGCAGACCGCGAGCCGGGAAGGCTCCACGGTTCACCTGAAGTCTCTCGCAGGACCCGCGCTCCGCTTCCTCGCCCTGCCCTACGCCGTCGCCTGAGCGAGTTTCCAACGTGAAATCGAGCTACTACATCTACTATCGGGTGCCGAAGGAAAACGGCGCACGCGCCCGCACGGCAGTCGGCGCGCTCCAGCGAGAGCTGGGCGACGTCACCGGCATCGACGGGCGGCTGCTCCGGCGCCGCGACGACGAGACCACCTGGATGGAGATCTACGAAAACGTTCCGGACAGCGCGCGTTTCGAGGCGGCGCTTGCGGCGCTGGTCGAGCGCCACGGCATCGATACGCTGCTCGCCCCCGGGTCCTCGCGCAAGCAGGAAATCTTCCAGGGTTTCTGACGCCATGTGCCTGATCGTGTTCGCCTGGCGGAGGCATCCGAACCGCCGGCTGATCGTCGCGGCGAACCGCGACGAATACTTCGCGCGGCCCGCCGCGTCCGCGGCCTTCTGGGAGGATCATCCGGGCGTGCTCGGTGGGCGCGACCTCGAAGCCGGCGGCACCTGGCTCGCCATCACGCTCGAAGGGCGTTTTGCCGCCCTGACCAACTACCGCAATCCCGCCGACAGGAAAACCAGCGCACCTTCGCGCGGCGCGCTGGTCCGGGATTTCCTCACGGGGAATACCGCGCCGCGGAAATACCTGGAGGAACTGGAAAAGCACGCCGGAGATTTCAACGGCTTCAGCCTGCTCGTCGGGGATGCCGCCTCGCTCTGGTTTTTTTCCAATCGCGACGGAAGCCCGACGCGCGTCGAGCCGGGCGTGCACGGCCTCTCCAACCACCTGCTCGATACGCCCTGGCCCAAAGTCGAGAAGGCCAAGACGAATTTCGCGAGGCTGCTGGCGGAATCCTTCGACGCCGAAGGGGCGCTTGCCTTGCTCGACGACACAGGGCGCGCGCCGCAGGACGAGCTTCCCAGCACCGGGGTGAGTCTTGAGCTCGAGGAACGGCTCTCCGCAATCCGCATTCCGGCCGTCAACGGCTACGGCACGCGCTGCTCGACCGCCTTGTGTATCGCCGCAGACGGGAAAATCGAGTTCCACGAGCGCAGCTGGCGCGAAGACGGGCGCGCGAGCGGCACGGTGAGCTACCGCCTTACTCTTGAGTCGGAGAAAGTTCGAGCGTCATCTCGAGGTGTGGAATCCCCGCCTCCAAAAACTCCCCTCCCCGCTCGCTGAAGCCGAAGCGTCGGTAGAACCCCGCGGCCTGCGTCTGCGCATGAAGCGAGGCGAGCGGCATGCCGCGACGACGCGCCAGATCGAGCATGGCCTCCATCAGCGCCGCGCCCACTCCGCGCCTGCGCCATTCGCCAAGGACGGCCATCCGGCCGATCCTGCCGTCGGGCAGCAGACGCGCCGTGCCGATGGCGCGTCCCTTCAGGTCGCGGGCGACTGCGTGATCAGAGCGCTCGTCCCATTCGTCCCATTCCAGCTCGCGCGGCACCTGCTGTTCTTCGATGAACACTTTTTCCCGCACCGGGCGCGCGAGCGGCAGCGCTTCGGACCAGGCGAGGACGCGAATGGTGAACGGAGCTTCCATCAACGATCAGTATAATTGCGATCATGCAAAGTCTCTGGGACGATCAGGAAGCAAAAAAATTCCAAGGTGAGCTCGGACAGCGGGTCTACACCTCCCGCCTGCTCGGCCGCGACAAGTCGCTGGTGCTGCACGGCGGCGGCAATACCTCGGTCAAGATCCGCGAGAAGAACCTCTTCGGCGAGGAGGAGACCATCCTCTACGTCAAGGGCAGCGGCTGGGACCTGGAGACGATAGAGCCGCAGGGCTTCTCGCCGGTGCGGCTCGCGCACGTGCTGCGCCTGGCCGAGCTGCCTTCGCTCTCCGATCCGGAGATGGTGAACCAGCTCGTCACCCACATGCTGAAGGCCTCCGCCCCGGCGCCTTCCATCGAGACCATCCTGCACGGCCTGATGCCGCAGAAATTCGTAGATCACACCCACGCCGATGCCGTGCTCTCGGTGAGCAACACCCGGGACGGGGATAAGCGCATCCGCGAGGTATACGGCAAGCGCTGCGTCGTCATCCCCTACCTCATCCCGGGATTCGATCTCGCGCAGTATTGCGCCAGGGAGTTCAAGCGCCAGGGCACGCCGGACACCATCGGCATGGTGCTCTTGAATCACGGCATCTTCTCTTTCGGCGAGAGTGCGCGCGAGGCCTACGAGCGCATGATCGAACTGGTGACGCTCGCGGAAAAATATCTCGACTCGAAACGCGCCTGGACGGTCGCACCCAAGCCGGCGAAGCCGGGAAAGGCCGACGCCTCCGCGCAGGTGGAGCTGCGCCGCCGGCTCTCGGATACCGCCGGTGTTCCCTTCATCCTGCGCACCGTGACCAGCGAGCGCATGCTCGGTTTCGCGCAGCACGCAGAGCTCGCGCGCATCTCCCAGCAGGGACCGGCCACGCCCGATCACGTTATCCGCACCAAGCGCACGCCCATGGTCGGCAGCGACGTCGCCCGCTACACGCAGGACTACCGCCGCTATTTCGACGAGCACTCACCCAAGGCAAAGGAACCGAAGACCATTCTCGATTCCGCACCACGCGTGGTGCTCGATCCGGCCTTTGGCCTCTGTGCCGCCGGGCGGACGGCGAAGGATGCTGCGATCGTCGCCGAAATCTACGACCACACCATCGACGTGATCCTGCGTGCCGAAGCGCTCGGCGGCTTCCAGGCGCTTCCTGCGAAAGACATTTTCGACGTCGAGTATTGGGACCTCGAACAAGCTAAGTTGAAAAAAGGCGGCAAGCCCGCGGCGTTCGCCGGCGAAATCGCGCTTGTGACCGGCGCCGCATCGGGCATCGGCAAGGCGGCGGTGGCGGCGTTTCTCGCTCGTGGCGCGGCTGTGGTCGGACTCGACCTCGACGCGAAAATAGAATCGCTGCACGAGCGGCCGGATTTCCTCGGCCTGCGCTGCGACATCACGGATGAAGCGCAGGTGCGCGCAGCACTCGAACGCACGGTGCTCGCCTTCGGCGGCCTGGACATGCTGGTGCTGAACGCGGGCATCTTTCCCGCCAGCCGCAAGATCGCCGATCTTCCCACCGACGAGTGGCGCAAGTCGATGAGCGTGAATCTCGACGCCAATCTTATCCTGCTGCGCGCCTGCCATCCCTTGTTGAAACTCGCGCCGCGCGGCGGGCGCGTGGTGGTGATCGGCTCGAAGAACGTTCCCGCCCCCGGCCCGGGAGCTTCCGCCTATTCCGCCGCCAAGGCGGCGCTCAACCAGCTCGCGCGCATCGCCGCGCTCGAATGGGGCGTGGACCGCATCCGCATCAACACGCTGCACCCGAACGCCGTGTTCGACACCGGGCTGTGGACCGAAGAAGTGCTGGTTCAGCGCGCGAAGAATTACGGCATGACGGTCGAGGAGTACAAGACCAACAACGTGCTCAAGACCGAAGTCACGAGCCGCGACGTTGCGGAACTGGCGGCGGAAATGTGCGGACCCCTTTTCGCCAAGACCACCGGCGCACAGGTGCCGGTCGATGGTGGCAATGAACGCGTCATCTGACCGGAACGGTCATCCCCGCGCAGGCGGGGATCCAGTGGCTTCAAAAGTCGCTGGATTCCCGCTTTCGCGGGAATGACGAAACCTTGGCCTCGATAATGCCTGGCAATGTTGAGGCGCTGCGTTGGCGGGAGAATTGCCTCGAACTCATCGATCAGCGTCTTCTTCCGACACGCTTCGAATACCTGAGTTGCACGAGCGCCGCCGAAGTGGCCGATGCAATCCGTTCGATGGTCGTGCGTGGCGCCCCGGCAATCGGCTGCGCCGCCGCCTTCGGCATCGCGCTGGAGGCACGCAGGCAGCGGGAGCGCCCTCCCCGCGAGTTCGAGCTTGCGATGGAGGCAGCGTTCAAAATCCTCGCGGCGAGCCGGCCGACCGCGGTGAATCTTTTCTGGGCGCTCGATCGCATGCGTACCGTGCTCGGCGCGAATAGAGAGGACGGTCCCAAGGCTGCAGCGGCAAAGCTGGCCGAGGCGGCGCTCGCCCTCTTCAGAGCCGATGTAGAAACCAATCGCGCCATCGGCCGCGCCGGCGCCGCTCTCGTGCCCGACGGAGCGCGCGTCCTGACCTACTGCAACACCGGAGCTCTCGCCACCGCCGGCCACGGCACTGCGCTGGGCGTGATCCGTTCCGCGCGCGACCAGGGAAAGCAAATCTCCGTGATGGCGTGCGAGACCCGGCCTTATCTCCAGGGCGCGCGCCTGACCGCCTGGGAGTTGATCCGGGAGAAGATTCCCGTGACGCTGATCACCGACAACATGGCCGGGCACTTGATGAGCCTCGGCAGGATCGATCTCGTGCTGGTCGGCGCGGACCGCATCGCGGCGAACGGTGATGTCGCCAACAAGATCGGCACTTATACGCTCGCCGTGCTCGCCGAGCGGCACCGTATTCCCTTTTATGTCGCGGCGCCTCTATCGACCATCGATACCTCCACTGCAGACGGGAGCGCGATTTCCATCGAGGAGCGCAGCGGATCGGAAGTGACCGGCTTCGCCGGCACTCGCTGGGCGCCCGAGGGTGTGATCGTCTTCAATCCTGCGTTCGACATCACGCCAGCCGGGCTCGTGAGCGCGCTCTTCACCGAGAAGGGCGCCGTCGCGCGACCCGACTCGCGCAGGATCCAGGCATTATTTTCAGTCTGACATAAGCCCGCCGGTCAGCGCGATGACGCGCTTTTGCGCGCCTGCGTTCGCTGCCGCACATAGTTCTGTGGAAATGACGCATACACTTTCACGGAACGATCCACACCTGAGAGGCGGGTGCGTTGAGACTGAACCCATCAGTAGATGTGCGCAAGATCGCGGGATGCCTGGTGGCAGGCTTGCTTGCCGCCCTGGCTGCCTGCAGTTCGCTGCCGATCATCGTTCCCGACATGGGAAGGCGCCCGGCCCAGCCCGTTCAACTCGAGGGCGCGCGCGGCCCCCTCACTCCCCAGCAAAGCAAGGCGATCCTCGACCGCTTGAAGAGCCGGGGCGAGGAAACCAATATTTTCGACCGGCATCTGGCGCTGGAAGAGGCCATCGTCGGAAGTCCTCTGATGGTGGGCAACAAGGTGGCACTGCTCAAGGACGGTCCGACGACCTTTCAGTTCATGTTTGCCGCGATCCGCAATGCAAAAGACCATATCAACATGGAAACCTACATCATCGAGGACGATGAGGTCGGAGGCCGTTTTGCGAACGCGCTCATCGAGAAGCAGGCGCAGGGCGTGCAGGTGAACCTCATCTACGACAGCGTCGGCGGGATCAACGCGCCTGCGGAATTCTTCAAGCGCCTCACCGACGGCGGCATCAAGGTCCTGGAGTTCAACCCGATCAATCCGCTGACCGCCAAAAAAGGCTGGGACGTCAATCAGCGCGATCACCGCAAGCTGCTGATCGTCGACGGCCGGATCGCCTTCCTCGGCGGGATCAACATCAGCAGCGTCTATTCGGGCGGATCCTTCAGCCAGCGATCCAAGCAGCGCCCCGAAGGCGGGCCGCCCTGGCGCGACACCCACTTGCAGGTGGAAGGTCCGGTGGTCGGCGAGTTCCAGAAACTGTTTCTCGCCACCTGGAAGAAGCAAAACGGCGAAACGCTCGCGGCCCGGAAATATTTCCCGCAACTCCAAAACAAGGGCAAGGAGGTGGTGCGCGCCATCGGCAGTTCGCCCGATGAGCCCTACAGCCTGATCTACGCAACGCTGATCTCGGCGATCGGCAATGCCGAAACCGCGGTGCACCTGACGAACGCTTATTTCGCCCCCGATCCACAGTTGCTCGCGGCTCTCAAGGACGCCGTGCGGCGCGGGGTGGACGTAAAGATCATCCTGCCGAGCAGCACGGATTCCTGGCTGGTGTTCCAGGCGGGACGGTCCTACTATGCCGAGCTGCTGGTCGCGGGAGTGGGAATCTACGAGCGGCACGACATGCTGCTGCACTCCAAGACCGCGCTTATCGACGGCGTGTGGTCGACCGTCGGATCGACCAACCTCGACTGGCGCAGCTTCCTGCACAACGAAGAGATCAACGCCGTCATCCTGGGGCAGGAGTTCGGCGCGCAGATGCAGGCCATGTTCGAGACGGACCTGGCCGCCTCCACCCGCATCACGCTCGAGGAATGGGAGCAGCGTTCGATCGGCGAACGGCTGAAAGAAACGCTGGCCCGAATGTGGGAATATTGGCTATAGGCACCGGAGGTTCATCCTCATGACAGCCGCAAACGCGACCACCATGCTTTTTGCGCTCGCCCTGCTCTGCGCAGGCGCGGGGTTGGCCCATGCCGGCGACGCGGACGCGAATTCGCCGGAGTCTCTGCGCGCCAGGTTCGCCGTCTTGCAGGACAGCCTCAGCCATAACGAGTTCCACAGGCCGCTCGCTCTGGACTCCAGCGAGACCCCGGATGGCGTGAAAGGCGACATGTACGCGCTGGTCGATTACCCGTTTGCAACGGTGAGCGCGGCGCTCGACAGCCCGGGCCATTGGTGCGACGTCCTGATTCTGCACCTCAATACCAAGTACTGCCGCGCCTCGACCTCCGGGCGGGAGGCCGTCCTCAACATGAGCATCGGCAAGAAATACGATCAGCCGCTGGACAAGGCCTACCGGATCGTCTTCGCGTATCGAGTCGCCGCCCAAACCCCGAGCTACCTGCAGGTGCGGCTGAACGCGGACGAGGGACCGTTCAGCACGCGCAACTACCGCATCCTGTTCGAGGCGATCCCCTTGAAAAAGGGACAGACCTTCATTCACCTCTCGTATTCGTATGCCTTCGGGTTTGTGGGACGGCTTGCGATGCAGGTCTACTTCGGGACAACCGGGAGCGGCAAGGTGGGGTTCACCGTCACCGGCAAGCAGGCCGACGGCCGCCCCCTCTACATCGGCGGGATGCGCGGCCTGGTGGAACGCAACACCATGCGCTATTACCTGGCGATCGAGGCGTTTCTCGGCGCCTTGTCCGAGCCGCCGCAGGCGCAGCTGGAAAAACGCCTGCACGACTGGTTCGCGGCGATCGAGTACTACCCGCGCCAGTTACACGAAATGGAACAGGGCGCCTACCTCGAAATGAAACGCAGGGAAGTTCGGCGGCAACAAGCCGAACTCCCTGCGTAACTTCGTGCCGTTTTATATGAGCTTGGCGTTCTTCAGCGGCAGGCTGCGCACCGGCTTGCCGGTCGCCGCCTGGATGGCATTGAGCACGGCAGGCGTCACCACGCAGATCGTCGGCTCGCCGACGCCACCCCAGAAATCGTAGGACGGCACGATCACCGTCTCGACCTTGGGCATTTCCGCGAGGCGCAGGATACGGTAGGTGTCGAAGTTCAGCTCCACCATGCGCCCTTTCTCCACGGTCACTTCACCGTACAGCGCGGCGCTCAGGCCGTAGGCCACCGAGCCTTCCACCTGCGCGGCGATCTGGTCGGGATTGACCGCGTGGCCGCAATTGAGCGCGAGCACCATGCGGTGCACCTTCACCCTGCCCTCGCCGTTCACCGAGACCTCCGCGACCGCCGCCGAATAGCTGCCGTAGCCCATGAACTGCGCGATGCCGCGGTGCACGCCCGCGGGAAGCGGCTTGCCCCAATCGCCCTTCTCCGCCGCCGCGTTCAGCACCGCGAGGTGCTTCGGGTAGTTCTCCATGAGTGCACGGCGGAATTCCAGCGAGTCCTTGCCGGAGGCGCGCGCCACTTCTTCCATGAAGCATTCCAGGTACACGCCGTTCTGGTTGGTATTGACGCCGCGCCACGGCCCGACCGGCACGTGGGAGTTGCGCATCGCGTACTCGATCTGCAGATTGGGAACGCTGTAGCCGAACTGCGCATCGCCGGGCTCTTTCCACATGCCCTGGAGTTGCCGCGTGTCCTTGCCGTCCTTGATCGAACCAGGATTCAACAATGCGTTGATCGACTGCCCGGAAACGCGGATGTGCATGCCGACGAGCTTGCCGCTGTCGTCCAGTCCCGCGCTCATCTTGCATTGCGAGATCGGCCGGTAGAAGTCGTGCGCCTGGTCTTCCTCGCGGCTCCAGATCAGTTTCACCGGGACGCCGGGAAGCTGTTTCGCGATGGCCACCGCCTGGTGCGTGTAATCCTGTGTGCCGCCGCGCCGTCCGAAGCCCCCTCCGAGGTCGAGCTTGTGGACTTCGCCTTTTTCCAGCGGCAGTCCGGCTTCTTCGCAGGCCGCCGCGAGCGAGGCTTCGGCGCTCTGGGTCGCCGTCCACACTTCGACCTTGTCGGCCGTCACCTTGGCCGTGCAGTTCATCGGCTCCATGGTTGCGTGCGAGAGGAAGGGCGTGCTGTAGACCGCGTCCACTTTTTTCGGGGCATCGGCGATGGTCTTCAGCGCGTCGCCGATCTTCGTGTCGGCAAAGGCATCGTCGGCGGTCAGGCCTTCTTTCAATCGCTCGGCGATGATCGCGCTCGATTGCGCGGCGTTCGCGCCTTCGTCCCAGACGATGGGCAGGGCTTCGAGCGCAGTCTTCGCCCGCCACCAGCTATCGGCGACCACGGCCACGGCCCCGTCGTTGACCTTGACGACGCGGCGCACGCCCGGCATACCCGAAATCCTGGCCTCGTCGTAACTCACCAGCTTGCCCCCATGCACCGGGCAGGCCTTGACCGCCGCGAGCAGCATGCCCGGCAGCTTGACGTCGATCGCATAGATCTTGCTGCCGTTCAGCTTGTCGGCCGTATCCAGGCGCTTCATCGGCTTGCCGGCGATCTTCCACTCCTTCGGGTCCTTGAGCTTGATGCTCTTCGGATCGGGCGGCGTGAGTTTCGCCGCCGCCACGGCGACCTTGCCGTAGCTGGTCTTGCGCCCCGAAGAGGCGTGCGTGATGATTCCGTCGCTCACGCTGAGCTCGCTGACCGGCACGTGCCACCGGTCGGCCGCCGCCTGCAGCAGCATCATGCGTGCCGCAGCGCCGCCGCGGCGCACGTAGTCCTGGGACGTGCGGATACCGCGGCTGCCGCCGGTCGACATGTCGCCCCAGGCGCGCTTGCGCGCGAGGTTTTGTCCGGGATTGATGTGCTCCGTTGCGACTTTCTTCCAGTCGCACTCGAGCTCTTCGGCAACCAGCTGGGCGAGACCGGTGAGCGTGCCCTGCCCCATTTCCGAGCGCGCGATGCGGACCACGCAAGTGTCGTCGGGTCTGACGGCCACCCACAGGTTGATCTCGGTGCCGGCCGCGGTCGCGGCCTCGGCCGATCCGATGAACGGCAGCTTGAATCCGAGCGCCAGTCCGCCGCCTGCGGCGGCGGAGCTGACGATGAACTTGCGGCGGGAAAGGTTGGTGGTTTTAACGTTGCGTGTCTTTTTCATGGTCGTCTCCTAGGCCTTCTTCGCCATGTCAGCGGCCATGTGCACGCCCGCGCGAATGCGCTGGTAGGTGCCGCAGCGGCAGATGTTGGTCATCGCCGCGTCGATATCAGCGTCGGTCGGATTGGGGTTTTTCTTGAGCAAGGCCGTGGCCGCCATAATCTGCCCGGACTGGCAGTAGCCGCATTGCGGCACGTCGAGCGCAAGCCAGGCCTTCTGCACCGGATTGGAGCTGGTCGCGGAAATTCCTTCGATGGTGACGATCTTGTCGGTGGCCTTGATCGCGCTCACCGGGACGGAACAGGAGCGCCGCACCTCGCCGTTGATGTGCACCGAGCAGGCGCCGCATTGTGCGACGCCGCAGCCGTATTTCGTGCCGGTCAGGCCGACCTGCTCCCGGATGACCCACAGAAGCGGCGTATCGGCCTCCACCTGCACGTCGCGGACCTTGCCGTTGATATTGAGTTTTGCCATGAGCGTCCTCCTTTGACTTGACGGTGAATCTTATATGAGAAATCGGCTGAAAGTCACCTCGATCGTGCGCGCGGTTTTGGCTTGCTCTTCGACCTGGCCTGGGTTCTCGATACCGTAGTTCGGCGCCTGGGCTTGCCCTTGCGCCGGGCACGGCGTTTCGAGGCGGGCTTCACCCGTTCCGGCAGCCTGGCTCGTCCGGTCTCTCGATTCCATTCCTCATACGTCTCGGGCGAGATCTTGCCGTTCACCAGCAATTCCGCGAACTTCCGGCGCTGTGCTTTGCTCTTGAAAGGCATGGTTGGGCGGCGCTGAATTCACAACTTCGACCGGCCATCGAAGTGCTGTACCGGAACGGACCCCAGCTCGACTCCCTCAAGACAGCGAATATTGATTGCAGCCATGCGCTTGCCCTTGGGATCGACGCCTTCGCCGTACGGATGAATGCCGCAGATCCTGCAGAAACGGTGCTTGATGACGTGCTTGTTGAAGGTGTACGTGCCAATCCCCTCTTCAGACGTAGTCAGGCGCAGCTTGTCGCGAGGCACGAACCACAGGAGGGAACCTTTGCGAGAGCAGATGGAGCAGTTGCATGCCATCGCTCCGGTCAGATCTCCCTCGACTTCGAATGCGATCTTCGCGCAGTGACAGCTGCCTTTGTAAATCATGAGGGCTCTCCTTGCTGGGGTTTGACGATCTGCCCGCTTCGCGACCGCTATTTTCCGAGGTGCCCGTCGAAGAACCGTGCGATCTCCTCGAACGCCTCCCTGGTCTCAGGCGCGCTGACATCGCGGTAATACTGCGCATGCGACATGCCTTCGAAGACCTGCAAGGTCGCTTCGACCCCCGCCTGGCGCAGCTTGCGATGCACGCGCACGGTATTGGAGAGGAGCAGATCGCGCGTCCCGGTGGTGAGAATCGCCGGCGGAAAGCCGTGCATGTCGCCGTAGACCGGTGAGAGCATCGGGTCCTTGAGATCGCGGCCGTTGGTGTAGAGCGCGGCGCGCTTGTCGCAATTCGCTCCGTACGCGACCAGCACATTGTCGAGCATCGCATTCGTCTGGAACGAATCGCCCGCACCGGTCAGATCGGACATCGGCGTGCCGGGCGCGATCGCCGCCGGTAGCGGCAGCTTGTCCTGCTTGGCGCGCAGGACCATCGCCAGGGTCAGGTTGCCCCCGGCCGAGGAGCCGAAGATCGCCATGTTCTTCGGCGCCGCCATTTTCGTCGCGGCCTTCCACACCGTCATCGCGTCGTCGAGCGCGGCCGGATAAGGATGGTCCGGCGGCATGCGATAGTCGACCGAGATCACCTTGAAATGCCCGAACCCGGCCATGTAGACCGCTTCCACGGTACCGGACTCGCCGGGAAAACTCACGAAGCAACCGCCGTGAACGTGCACCAGCAGCCGCTTGCGGTTCTCCGGCGGGATCACCTCCGGCGTCACCATGTAGGCTTTCACCCCGTCGATAGTCATCGGCTCGACCTTGACATGCAGCGTCTCGCGCAGCGCCGGCAGCCCCTTCATCGTGGCGACATAGACGCCATTGATCTGCGCCTTCCACTCCTCGGCCGTACCCGGAATCACATTCCACGTCGGCGTCAGCGGCGCTGCGATCAGCTTTTGCACCTGCGGGCTGGCCGTATCCGGCACCGGCACCGACTTGGCCGGCACCTCGCGCGGTGTGGGTGATTGCGCGAAGGCATACGGCGCAGAGAGGGCGATCGCGGCTACCAAACAAACGAGGCTGGGTGCGAGCCACGATGAATGAACTGTCGACGAACCTCTATGAGTGGATTCAAGATAAATTTTCATGGAGTTCTCCTAGTGATGGTTCCCGGAATCAGAAGGATTCTTGGTGTCATGTTCATTCACGTTTCCCGTATTCCAGTTTGGGGTACCAGTCGGCCCCACGACCCTCGCGCGTGGTATCCAGAATGGTCCAGAGTGGGTCCATATCCGGCGCGCCGCGCGGGTCTTGGCCTGGGTCGGCCGTCTCGCCGCCCATCTCGTTGCTCCAGAAATGACGGATCGCACCGTCCTTTCGCGTGAAGACGTTGTAGGCGGGGACGTCCGCGTCCTCGGCGCTGACATAGCTACGAGTGAAGTCGCCCTGGGTGTCCGAATAGAGCTTGAGCTTCGTCCACCCGCGCGCTTGCTTGGCCTTGACCAGCCGGTCGATCGGCGAGCGGGCCACCATGGCGAGGGCCACGCGCTGCTCGATGTCGGGAACCTTTTCCTCCCACGAGCTCATGAGAGAAGTGCACATCGGGCACGGGCGTTCGCGCTGCGGCCCGAACATGTAGCTGTAGACCACGAGCGTCTGCTTTTCCCCGAACAGGTCGGCGAAGCCGACCGGCCCGCGCTCACTCTCGAACCGGTAATCCTTCGTCACTTTGCCGCCGGGCGGCAGGGCGCGGCGCTGCTCCGCCACCCGTTCGATGTGGCGTCTGAGCTCGATCTCCTCGACCAGCAACACTTCGCGCGCCCGCCGATACTCCTCGCTCTCGTTCGGAAAACGAACCTTGTTCTTCCTCGCCATCTCGGTTGCCGGTGTGAGCGCTTTGCCGCCTGCCATGATTTCTCTCCATCAAAGGATGACTACATTTCCGTGCGTTCGCGGGAGCGGACGTCGACCTCGCTGAAGCGCGAGCGTTGATAGGCGTAGAACAACAAGGTGAGCGCGAACGCAGCGACGACGCCGGCGGCAGCATCCATCCAGCGAGGCGCGGACGGGATGAGCCAGCGAGCGAGTAGCGCGATGCCGGCGCCCGCAACCACGTTGTTGATGACTGCGATCATGCTGGCGGTCGTGCCAAAAAGTGCAAGCACGGGACCAAACCGGCCCGCGGGCGATTCGGCTTCCGGCCATCGGCCCATTTCAGGCGCGAAGTGGCGTGCCGCGTCCGGACCGAGCGTGCGGTAATAAGCCCGGATGCAGGCAATTCCGTCCAGGTAGTGCATGCTTTCCAGCGCTGTTTCGACAAGCCTTATGACGGTGAAGATTCCGAGCAGAAAGATCGCAGGCAGCACGGTCGCCGCGAATGGAATCAACACGTCCACAGAACCCGAGAGAAACCCCATCGCAACCAGCGAACTTGAAAGTGCCATGACATACAGCGTGCTCCGCGCGGACGCTTCCAGGTAGGTTGAGCTGTTCGCTGTTTGCAGCACAAAGTGCTCTGTCGTCAGGGCCGAGAGCAAAGCGGCCCGCTGCGATTGTTCATCCATGCTCAGAGCCTCGAAGTTGTTCCGCAATCTCATGCATATCGCGCCCGCTCCAACATAGTTAGGTGCCGCTCTCTATTGCTATATCGAAGTGCAGTACGTCCTCACGAATTCCGAGTTTCGAGTACAGCGCGATCGCCGGTGCATCACCCATATCCGCCTGCACGAAAATTACATAGGCTGCGCGCGCCGCAGCTAGCTCCTTGAGCTCTTCAATCAAAGCCGTCGCGATACCTTCACGTCTATGTGCTACTGCTACGGCAAGATCGTAGATGTAGATCTCACTGCGCTCCTGCTCGAACTTTTTCAGCTCGTAGGCCGTGATGCCGCCTACGACCTCACCGTTCTTCAACGCAGCGAGTGCAATAAAGTAGTCGCTGCCGAGCAGTTGCTCAAGATAGCCCGCACCAGGCTGATTCCTGCCGTAGGTCTCCACCTCGTCGAAAGCTTCACCGAAGGTAACCAAAAGCGCTTTCATCAACGCCTGATCGTGACGCGTGAGCTGGTGAATGCTGAGGCCGGCCGAGAAAGACACGCTTACCTTTCAAGCTGCATAACGTCGCCATTGAGCGGCCGAGGGGCGGCGCGGAGCGCTGCTCCCGAGGATCGGGTGCAACGGCCTGTTATGCAGCATCGCCTTGACCTTTGGCGATTAGCCGCGACTCAAGGTATGGGACCCACTCCTCACTGCCGAGAATTTCGTGCGCCGAATTTGGTGGGAGAATTTTCAAATAGGCCAGAGCATCCGCGAGATCCGCTTCTTCAGCGCCAGGCCGATTCAGTCCGGATGCCACTTGTTCAACAAGCACGGTAGCGCACAGTAAGACCGAACCTTCGGCGGGTCGACGACGCGCCACCCAAGGCGCGCGCAGTCCTGCCAGCGATTCACGGGCCACGCTCAATGATTCTTCCATTCGACCAGCATCGCGCAGTCGACTTGCACGGCCAAACAAACGGCTCGCTCTCAAACTGGCGAAATAGCTTCTAATTGCACAGACCATATGCTGCATAACGTTCAATCATCTTCCGAAAAACGTGCTAATTCGGTGTGTCAGTCTACGCTTCTCAGAAATGTCCCGCCAAGTCACGCCGGTGTGTCGCGCTGCATGAAGAGGAAGTCGTGATACGTTGCGCGCGGAAGTCAGGTGCTTGATTTCTGAAGGGGCGAAACCCCGCACAGGCGCGCGGAACTACTCGGCGATGCTGACCACGGTCCCCGGCGGTACGAGCTCGAAAAGCTCGACGACATCCCGGTTGCGCATGCGTATGCACCCGATCGATCCCGGTTTTCCCATTTCGACCGCATCCGGGCTACCGTGGATGTAGATGTAGCGCTGCATGGTGTCCACGTCGCGCAGACGATTGCGGCCGGGTTCGCAGCCGGAGAGCCACAGGATGCGCGTGAGGATCCAGTCGCGTCCGGGAAAGCGCTCGGCCGTTTCCGGTGTCCAGATCTCCCCTGTCGGACGGCGTCCGACGAAGACGGTATTCAAACGTTGTCCCGTGCCGATTTTCGCGCGCACGATATGTTCGCCTCGCGGGGTACAGAAGCTCCCCTCCAGCTCGCCTGGACCGTTGCGTGAGGTGGAAACGAGATAGCGCTTGAGCACCTCGCCTTCCTCGCCGCGAAGCGTGAGCGTCTGATCCGGAATCGAGATTTCAATTTTCGGCATTGCGCCGTGCCGAAAAAAAATCCGAAAGCACCCTCCCCGCTTCGACCGCGAGAACGCCGCCCTCTACCTGAGTATGGTGATTGAGTTTTTTCTCAGAAAAAAGATCGACGGCGCTGCCGCAGGCGCCGGTCTTGGGGTCGGATGCGCCATAGACGAGGCGCGCGATACGCGCGTGCATGATCGCACCGGCGCACATGGCGCAGGGCTCGAGCGTCACGTAGAGCCAGCAGCCTTCGAGCCGGTAGTTGCCGAGCGCCATTGAGGCTTCGCGCAGGGCCTGGATTTCCGCGTGGGCGGTGGGATCGTTGCTGGAGATCGGCGCGTTGTAGCCTTTGCCCAGAATTTTCCCGTCCTTGACTACCAGCGCGCCCACCGGCACTTCGCCCTCCCCTCGAGCGCGGGCGGCAAGCACAAGCGCCTGGCGCATGAAAGTTATGTCTGCATTCTCGGACACGATCAACCCGCCCGGTCTTTGGAATGCGTATTGTCCTCGGTTTCCGGCCCCGCACCTCCCAGCGCGAGGAAGAGCTGCACCGTATCCAGGTAACGCTGCGCCTGGGCGCGCACATAGCCGAGGCGCGCCTGCTGATACAGGCGCTCGGCATCGAGGACTTGCAGCACGCCCACGTTGCCCTCGTTATAGCTGTCGCGCGTCATCTTCACATTCTCGCGCGCGGCATCCTGGGCGTGCGCCTGGGCGTCGAGCTGCTCGGCGTCGTGCTCCAGCGCCTGCAGCGAGTCGGCCACCTGGCCGAAGGCCACCAGCACCGTCTGCTCGTAATTCGCCGCGCTCGCGTGCATGGCGTCCACCGCCGCCCGCTGTTCCGCGCGCAGCGTGCCGCCGTTGAACAGCGGCGCGACCAGCGCTCCGGAAGCACTCCACACCGTGCTCGCGCGATCGAACAAATTGCCGAAATCCGTGGCCTGCTGCCCCGCTGCTGCCGTGAGATCGATGCGCGGGTAGAGATTGGCGCTGGCGACCCCCACGGCCGCCGTCGCCGCGTGCAGTTGCGCTTCCGCCGCGAGAATGTCGGGCCGCCGGTGCGCGAGCTCGGAGGGCAGGCTTACCGGAATGTGGAGCGGCAACGCGAGTTGCGCGAGATCGAACTCCGGTAGTACAGCACCAGCGGGAGGCTGCCCCAGGATGACGGCCAATGCGTGCCGCGCGAGGCTCAATTCCTGCCGCAGCGGCGGCAATAGCGTGGTGTCGATTG
>DATHHS010000266.1:0-5874 GCA_035317085.1 Burkholderiales bacterium | reverse complement strand
CCGAGGCTGCGAGCGGACCTGCGAGAGCTGGGGCTGCTGGACTGATCCGGGTTCAGGTCCGGCCGCGGACCATCGCGACCTTGTCCTGCACGCGCACATCGAAGCGCGCGACGTTGACCACCATGCGCTCGTGCGATCCGTCGCCTATCGGTTCTTTTTCGTCGTTCACCGCCACCCGGAAGGTAACCGTGCGGCCTTCCACTTTCACGACTTCGACTGCGGCGTGCACGCGCATGCCGACCGGGGTCGCGGCGAAGTGGCGGATATCCAGGCGCGTGCCGAGCGACTGATGCCCCTGCGGAAGCAGGTGTTCGATCGCAGCGAGCGCCGCGGCCTCGATCACGTTGATCATCACCGGCGTGGCGAGCACGTGCACGCGGCCGCTGCCGACGCGCGGCGCGGTGTGCTCCTCGCCCACGATCAGGTCCGCGGTACCTTTGAGGCCGGGCTTGAGATTTTCTGTCGAGCTCATCGATTTCTCCAGCATGCATAATACCGCCTCAATGCCAAAGACACTCGGAACCTGGGATTACGTGATCGTCGGCGCGGGCACAGCAGGCTGTCTGCTCGCGAACCGCCTTTCCGCCGATCCGAATGTCACCGTGCTGCTGCTCGAGGCCGGCGGCAAGGACGACTGGATCTGGATCCACATTCCGGTCGGCTATCTCTATTGCATCGGCAATCCGCGCACCGACTGGTGCTATCGCACCGAGCCCGAGCCCGGGCTGAACGGCCGCTCCATTCTCTACGCGCGCGGAAAAGTGCTGGGCGGCTGCTCGTCGATCAATGCGATGATCTACATGCGCGGGCAGGCCCGCGACTACGAGGAATGGAAATCGCTCGGCAATCCCGGATGGGGCTGGGAAGATGTGCTGCCGATCTTCAGGCGCTCGGAAGACTATCACCGCGGCGCGGACGAAATGCACGGCGCGGGAGGCGAATGGCGGGTCGAATCGCAGCGCCTGTCGTGGGAAATCCTCGATGCGTTTCGTGACGCAATGGCGCAGGCCGGCATTCCGAAGATTACCGACTTCAACCGCGGCGACAATGAAGGCTCGGGTCTCTTCGAGGTGAACCAGAAGCGCGGCGTGCGCTGGAATGCATCGAAAGCATTCCTGCGTCCGGCGATGAGCCGCGCGAACCTCACCGTGCTCACCGGCGCGCAGGTGCAGCGCATCCGATTCGAGGGCCGGCGTGCCCTCGGCGTCGAGTTCGGGCGGAGCGAGGAAGAACTCTTCGCGGAAGCGCGCGCCGAGACGATACTCGCCGCCGGGGCTATCGGCTCGCCGCAGATCCTGCAACTCTCGGGCGTCGGCCCCGCGGAGCTCCTGCGCGAGCACAACGTCCCGATAACGCACGATTCTCCCGGGGTCGGCGAGAACCTGCAGGACCATCTGCAGCTGCGCATGGGCTTCAAGGTGAAAAACGTGAAGACACTCAACGAATGGGCGAACACGCTCACCGGAAAGATGGCTATGGGCCTGGAGTATCTTTTCTTCCGCACCGGGCCTCTTACCATGGCGCCCTCGCAGCTCGGTGGCTTCACCAGATCCGATCCCGCCCAGAAAACGGCGAACCTCGAGTACCATGTCCAGCCGCTGTCCCTGGACAAGTTCGGCGATCCGCTGCACTCCTTCCCCGCCTTTACCGCTTCGGTCGCCAATTTGCGGCCGACGAGCCGCGGCAGCGTACGCATCAAGTCTCCGGATTCACGCGCCGCGCCGGCGATCCGCCCGGGTTATCTCGCAACCGACGTCGACCGGACGGTCGCGACGGACGCCCTGCGCCTCACACGCCGCATCGCACAGCAGCCGGCGCTCGCGAAATACGAGCCCGCAGAATTCCTGCCGGGCACGAAATTCCAGACGGGCGAGGAGCTCGCGCGCGCCGCGGGCGACATCGGCACCACCATCTTCCACCCGGTCGGCACCTGCAAGATGGGTCCGGACTCCGACCCCGGCGCGGTGGTGGACTCGCGGCTGCGCGTGCGGGGCCTCTCGGGCCTGCGCGTGGTCGATGCCTCGATCATGCCGACCATCACCTCGGGCAACACCAATTCACCCGCGCTCATGATCGCCGAGCGCGGCTCGGATATGATCCGCGAGGACAGGAAACGCCTGGTGGAGGAGCGACGATGAAACCGACCTTAAAGCCCGGTCTCGCCCATGCAAAGAAAATCTCCGTGGACGAGTCGCGCGTCATCAATTTCATGGGCGACGATTGCCGCGTCTACGCGACCCCGCGCATCATCAGCGACGTCGAATACACCTGCCGGGACTTTCTTCTCGGACACCTTGACGCCGGAGAAGATTCCGTCGGGACCAAGGTCAACTGGGAGCACGTCGGCCCCGCGCTGCTCGGCGCCGAGGTGACCGTCAACATCAAGGTCGTCGGGGTCAACGGCCGGCGCATCACCTTCGAGGCCGCCGTGAACGACGGCGCCGACGCGGTTGCGCGCGGCACCCACGAGCGCTTCATCGTCGACGTGCAGAGAGTGCGCGAGCGGCTCCTCAGGAAAGCGAAGCGCGGCTGATATGCGCGTCGGCCTCCTCGGCGGCGGCGTCATCGCGAGGCTCTTCCTCGAGCACGCGCGCGACGACGCGAAGGGCGACGCGGAAATCGTAGCGCTTGCCGGGCGCGGGGGAAACTCCCGCGGCAAGACGCTCGCGCGGGAATTCGGCGTGCCCTTCGTCGTCGGAGCGGACGAACTGATCGCAGCGCGCCCGGAAGTCGTCGTGGAAGCCGCCTCGCACGAGGCGGTGCGCGAACACGCGGAGAAACTCCTCTCGAACGGCATCGCCGTCATCGTGCTCTCCGGCGGCGCGCTCTGCGACGACGGCTTGCGGTCGCGCCTGGAGCGGGCCGCAGAAAGGCACCGCGCGCTGCTTTACGTTCCATCGGGCGGGATCGGCGGCCTCGACGCCCTCAAGGCTGCCTGTGCTGCAGGCGTGGACGAGGTGAGCATCGCCGTTACCAAACCGGCGGCAGCGTGGAAAGGCATCGCCTACGTCGAGCGCATGAAAATCGATCTCGACCACTTGTCCGGTCCCGTGACCTTGTTCGAGGGTTCGGCGCGCGAGGGCGTGCCGCACTTTCCGGCGAACGTGAATATCGCGGCAGTCCTTTCGCTCGCCGGCGTCGGCTTCGAGCGCACGCGCCTGAAAGTGGTGGCCGACCCGGCGCTCAGATTCAACACCCACTTCATCACGATCAGGGGCAAGACCGGTGTCATCGACTTGCGCTTCGAGAGCGTGCCCTCCCCGGACAACCCCAAGACGGCGATGCTCGCCTGTTACAGCGCGCTCGCCGCGTTCAGGCAGTTCAACTCTCCGGTGCGGTACGGGACTTGAGGAGCGTTCCGCTCGGCGAACCGGCGGTGGCCTCACTGACCGCAACCCGGTCGCGCCCGGCGCTCTTGGCCTGATACAAGGCTTCGTCGGCCTTGCGCAGCAAAGGCGTCGCCTGGTCGGCGTGATAGGGAAACAGCGCGAGGCCTAGCGATACAGTAAGGCCGCCGATCGGCTTGCCGTGATGACTCAGCTCCAGGCGCTTGACCGCCGCACGAGTTTCCTCCGCCCTGCGCTTCGCGCCATCGGGGGTGGTATCGGGCAGAATCATCGCGAATTCCTCGCCGCCGTAGCGACACACGATATCGCTGCCGCGGACACTGCTCTTGAATAAGGTCCCGAGCTCCTTGAGCACCACGTCTCCGGCCTCGTGTCCGAGCGAGTCGTTGATCCGCTTGAAGTGATCTATGTCGAGCATGATGACCGCTAGCGAACCGCCGGTCCGATGGGCGCGGGCCAGCTCGCGCGGCAGAAGCTCGTGCAGGTAGCGCCGGTTGTAGAGGCCGGTCAGCGGATCGGTGATCGCCTGCTCTTGCAGCTCGTGCATGACTTTCTTCAATTCCTGATCCCGCTGCTGGAGCGTTTCGGCCATTTCGTCGAAGGCCTGTCCGACCTGATTGAGTTCGTCCTTATCGTGGCGCAGGCCGGTGCGCGCGCCCAGGTCGCCCGATCGCACGCGCCGCGCGGTACCGAGGAGCGTTCTGATGTTGCGAAGAACGAAGACCTCGGTGCCGTACCACGCTCCGAGCAGGAGCAGGATGGTGGCCAGCGCGATCCCCACGAGATTGCGGACCAGGGCCTTGTTCGCATCGGCGAAAATCTCGGAGAGGGACAGGCTGACGAGGATGCGGATCGGAATCGTGCCGTCGGGGTTGCGCGCGACCGCCTCGTACACGTACAGCCGCTCGACACCGTCCAGTCTCGCGCCTTCGAATACCCCGCTGGGTTTCGCCAAGATGGCCTCGAGAACCCGAGCGTTTTGAAGCTTTTGGCCGGTTTGCACGGCCGGGGTGACCGGATAGCGGCCTATGACGACGCCGCTGCGGTCGAGGATCGTGATGTTGCCGTCTTGCGGCAGAGGCGTGGTCGCGGCGCCCCGATTGAAGCTGTCCAGATCGAAACCGACGAAGGCGACCGCGGTCACCTTGCCGCCGGCATCTTTCACCGGATAGCCGAAATTGACCGCTTCCCGTCCCGTCACGCGTCCGGTCTGGAAATCTCCTATGGAGAATTCGCCGCTCGCCTTGGCCAGCTGGAAGTAGCCGCGGCGCGCAGCGGAGAGTTTGCCCGTCCACGGAATGGCGTTGCAGATCAGTTCGCCCTCGGCGTTGAAGAGACCCATCGAATGATACTTGCCGTGGTTTTGCAAGAGCAGACTGGCGAAGTAGCGGTTGCAGCCGGCCTGGTTGCTCTGCAGCGCGTTCAGGACCTGCGACGAGGCCAGCATCGCCTGCCTGACGCCTTCGATGATCTGTCCCTGCTCCCGCGCCGCGAGCTTGGTGAGACGTATCAGGTCGGCGCGGGCGCCGGCCTTCGCCTCGGCGCGCTGCTCGAACGCGCTGTAAAAGGTCAGCGCGAGCGCCGGCAGCGCCGAGACCACGACGAGGAGGATCAACTTGCTGCGGGTGCTTAAATTCTTCATTCTCGTGCCCTGTGGAATTCTAGGGCTTGCGGCGGTTGGGGCGGTGAATATGTTACAACCGCCAGGCTGGACAATCCCCGGCCAGGAGAAACGCAAAGTGAACAGGAACTCCGTCCGAAAAATACGCGCTTCCATCCGCGCCCGCTACCTGAAGGTGGATACGGCAACCGTGGCCGACGTGCTGGACGTGCTCGGCCTGCGGGACCAGGGGCTCGCGCCCCAATTCGCGCCCTATCCCGCGAACGCGGGCACGATGGGCGGCTGGGCCTACACTCTCCGCGGAAAGATGACGCGCTACGCCGGAGAAGGCGACCCGCGGAAAATGCGGGCGGTGGATGGCGTCGGCCCCGGCGAGATCGCGGTGTGGTCAGGCGAGGGCCGGGGCGTGTGTTTTTTCGGCGAGTTGATCGCGCTCGGCATGAAACGGCGCGGCTGCGCCGGCGCGCTCGTCGACGGCGGCATCCGCGACATCGAATGGATCAGGCGGCAGCGATTTCCTGTTTACGCCCGGTACCGCACGCCGGTGCAATCCATCGGCCGCTGGAGAGTGACGGCCTGGCAGGTGCCGGTGGAGTTGCCTGGTGCGACGAGCCGGCGCGTCAGAGTGAATCCCGGCGATTTCGTGCTTGCCGACACCGACGGCGTCATCGTGGTCCCGGAGCGCATCGCCCTCCGGGCGCTGGCCGAGGCCGAGCGGCTGACCGCAAGAGAGATCCGCATCCGGCGCGATCTCGGCCGGGGGGCGAGCCTGGAAGACGTCCTGAAGAAGTATGGTCACGTTTGAAGCGTTGTAGAATCGCGAAAAATTCCGCGGGGAGCATTCCATTCGACAGGAGAAAGTCATGAAGCAATGGTTCGGCATCATCGCCGCAGTGCTCGTGCTCG
>DATHHS010000265.1:0-6904 GCA_035317085.1 Burkholderiales bacterium | reverse complement strand
ACATCGTCGTCGTGGACACCGGCCATGCGGGCATGTGGATGGGAGGGATGTACGACCTGCGCACCCCGGCCCAGAGCTATATGCGCAGCGCCGGTCACCTCGGTTGGGCGTTTCCTGCGGGGCTCGGCGCAAAGTGCGGGGCACCCGAGAGGCCGGTGGTGGTGTTCACGGGAGATGCCGGCTTCTGGTACCACATCGGAGAAATCGAAACTGCGGTGCGATGGAAGATCAATTCGGTCACCGTCGTGAACAACAACTCCAGCGGTAACCAGTCGAAGCGCGGCTTCGACCGCGTCTACGGCGGCCAGCAGACCGAGCAGGCGCGTGAGCTCTGGACTTACAGGCCGATGAATTTCGCGCGCATCGCCGAGGATATCGGCGCGCTCGGCATTCGCGTGGAGAAACCGGGCGAGCTCGGCCCGGCAATCCAGCGCGCGTTGAAAGCCGATCGCCCCGCCATCGTGGACGTGGTGACCGACATCGACGCGCTCGCGCCGACGGCGGTGTCCTGAATCCGGTTTTTCGGCGAGTCGCGTGTGTTAAAATTCGCGCGTTTGAGAAGTCACCGGCACGATTTCCACAAACGGGGCGTTAGCTCAGCTGGTAGAGCAGCGGACTCTTAATCCGTTGGTCGTAGGTTCGACCCCTACACGCCCTACCAAACCCTCACGGACTTGCGGCGGCTCCCCCGGAGCGCCGCGCGGGAAGGCTGCGCCTCGAGATCAGTCCGGAGAGCCACTTGACCGACAGCCTTGCCCGCTCGGCCACCATGGACAGCGGCAGCTGACGGTAGTCGTCGTTGAAGACCTCGAAGCTGTAGTCTCCTCGATAACCCATGTCGTCCAGGGTGCGGACCATCTCCGAAACCTGTGCGCTGTGCACGCCTTCGCCGGGGAAAACCCGGTAGTGCCGCGCCGTTTCGATACGGTCATCGGGCGAGCGGATTTCCTCCCACATGAAATCGGACAGCTGCACCAGGAACACTTTGGCCGGGTCTATCTCCTGCAGCGCGGCCAGGGGCGTTTCGTTGGCGAAGATGTGAAACGAATCCAGCGCAAGGCCCAGGTTGGCGCGGGCTGCGCTTTGCACGAGCGCGGCGGCCTGTGGAAATTCGTTCACGTGCCGGCCCCAGGACAGGGCTTCGTAGGCGATGCGGATATTCAGCGGCACGGCCAGCATCGCAAGCTTTTGCAGATCCTTTATCAGCGATTGCGGATCGCCGGTCGCGTGCGCCGAGGCCGACGAGCACGCGAGCAGCACTTCCGAGCCGAGCGCACGGCACATCCGCAGCATCGCCTTCGCCACGTCGACCTTGTAGGCGTGCAGGTGGCCCGACAGGCCTTCGAAATCGCGCAGGACCTGGAATCCGGTGACGCGCAAGCCGCTTGCGCGCACCGCCGCGACCGCGGCATCCTCGCCGCCGGGATGTCCGACGAGGTCGGGCGCGGAGAGCATGACCTGGGTGAAGCCCGCGCCGCGGATCGCGCGCAGCTTCGCTTCCAGGGACCCGGTGAGCGTGATCGTATCCATGCCGAAGTTGTCGAGGTTCATGGCTTCAGATGGCTCACGACCAGCTCGAAATTGACCCCGCCGAGATAGACCTGCGTCAGTGCGCCCTTCTGGCTGGGCTGCACGGCCCCGCGGTCCACGAACACGATGCCGCGTTCCTGCAGGGCGCGCGTAGCCGCAGGGACATCGCGTGCGCCAAGGCCGAGGCGCACCAGAGCCTCATCCCAGCGGGCCTCCTCCGATCCGGGAGGCGGCTCGATCAGTTGCAGATAGAACTTGCGGCAGGGGCTTTCGAGCAGCGTGCCTCTGGGCAGGACGCCGAAATACTGGCCCTCCGGCAGCACCGAGAAGCCGAACAGGCTTTGATAGAAATCCCGCCAATCGGCGGTGCGGTCGACGAGAATCGCCTGCACCACGCCGAAGTAGTGCAGGCCGGCGATCGCGGGCGACCGGGGATTGGCGCCCGCCAGCGGCACGAAATCGACGTCGTAAATCGAGAAATCCCGGTGACGGTCGACGAAATAGATAAGGCTGTCGCCCACACCGTGGATTCCGGGGATGTTCAGCTCCATGGCGGAAGCCCGCGTGGGCATTTCCCAGGCGCCGAGATCGAGCGCGTGCCGGTACGCGTAGGCCGCATCGCGCACCCGCAGAGCGATCGCCGCCAGGGCGGGCGTGTTCCCGGGAGCGGACAGGCCGGGCAGGGTATCCGGGTGGGCATTGACGATCAGGTTCATCGAACCCTGGCGGTACAGCAGCACTTCGCGCGAACGGTGCCGCGCGACGGCGGAGAATCCCATTTTCTGGAGCAAGGTGCCGAACTCCTGCGGCTGCGAAGTTGCGTACTCGATGAACTCGATCCCGTCGAGCCCGAGTGGATTGCTCGGCGCAGGGGCGGGCTCATGAACTGTCATGGATTCTCCCGGGACGAAAAATTCGGCTTCAGGGTAGCTATCGAAGGTGCGTCTATTTTCGCGGTCTTTGCCAGGATGTCGGCCTCGACCAGCGCTCTCAATTCCGCCGTCACCTTCGGACTCCCGCCGAACCACTTGCGAAAACCGAAGCCGGCCTGCTGCAGCAGCATTCCCAGACCGTCCACGGTTCGATGGCCGCGTCGGCGCGCCGCGGCGAGCAGCTCGGTTTCCAGCGGCACGTAGATGACGTCGTAGACCACCGCGCCCGCTTTGAGCGGGGCGAGATCGATTGCGAGCGGCGGCTTGCCGGTCATGCCGCATGAGGTGCAGTTCACCAGCACGTCCGCTGCCGGGAGCAGCCGCGGGATCTCGGCTGTTTCGCGCGCCGTGACCCGCGCGCCGAATTGGCGGGCGAGCTCCTGCGCGCGGGCGAGCGTCCGGTTGACCAGGACCACGTCGGCGCCGCGGTTGATCAGGGCATAGACGGCGGAGCGCGCGGCGCCGCCGGCGCCGAAGACGACTGCGCGGCATCCGGGTACATCCCAGCCCGGTGCGCGGTCATCGAGGTTGGAGATGAAGCCGTGCGTGTCGGAGTTCCCGCCCTTCAGCACGCCGCCCTCGAGCCAGATCGTATTGACCGCGCCGATCGCCTGCGCCGCCTCATCCTTGCGCTGGACCAGCTTGAACGCCATTTCCTTGTGAGGCACGGTGACGTTTCCGCCGACATAGCCGTGTGCGGCGAGCCGGGTCACGAATTCCGGAAACGCTTCGGGCGTGAGGTCCTTCAGCTCGTAGGCGCCTGCGATGCCGAGCGTCTTCAGCCAGTAGCCGTGGATCATGGGCGAGCGCGAGTGCGCGACGGGGTGTCCCATCACGCACGCGCGCGAGAGAGGTGATGGCATTGCTTTCAAGTCCTGCGTGGGAAATCCGCAGACGATACTACGAAAGCCAAGCCGACCGCGAGAGAAAGCGTGACGCCCTGATGAAAGATCCCTTGTTCCAGGACTACCTCAGGCGCAGCGCCGAGATGGGTGCGCACCAGCACCAGCACCAGGAATCCAGGATTCTCAAGTCCACTTCGTTCTCGCCGTTGTAGCCCGCTCCACAGGGGGCTCGCTTGCCTGCCCTCGTCATAGCGAGTACCATCGAATCCCTCGGCGCAAAGAAGCGCCGCCGGCATTCCAGAGCCGGAATTCCAAAAAAGGCCGTATGAGCACAGGGTGGCAGTTGGTGCAGGGTATTGCCGCGCTATTGGGTTCGGTAGCTTTGACCTATTGGATTTTCGTCGCGCCCTCCGGCGCAAGGCGCCAAGCCCGACAAATCGCTCGCGAGCTGCAGGATCCCCGCCAACCGTAAGTTGCCGTAATCCCGGACACGGGAAACGCGTTAACCCCTTGAGTCATTGGTATGCAGCGCGTCCTCGCACACCTTTTGAACTCCTATATATATTTGATGTCAATGAGATAGCTACTTATATTAAAGTTCTTTCGACGTATCCGCGCAGCGCAGATTGTCCAAGTACATATAGGGGCCTCGCGCGTGGCAGGCGCCTTCTGGAAGCGAGGGCAGCGCGCGGTGCAGACATTGATGGAATTTGAAGTGGGAGGGCCTAGTAATTGAAAACTAAGTCTTTTCACCGCCGTTACGAGACTGTAGTATTACGCGCAAGCTGGGAGCTGCGAAATTAGAAACGGCAGCCTTGGCGTGGAAGGAACCTGTTTTGAAGCCGACTGATATCGGTGCACCCGCGTACTTTCACAAAGTCGTAGATTGCCAATGGGCCTGTCCGGCCCATACTCCCGTTCCCGAATACATACGGTTGATCGCCGCAGGGCGTTACGACGACGCCTATATGGTCAACTGGCACTCCAACGTCTTCCCCGGAATTCTCGGCCGCACCTGCGATCGTCCCTGCGAGCCCGCCTGCAGGCGAGGGCGCGTCGAAGAGAACAATGGTCCAAGCGAGCCCAGTGCGGCGAGCGACCATAAGGGGCCCGAGCCCGTCGCGATCTGCCGCCTGAAGCGCGTCGCCGCCGACAACAAGGGCGACGTCAGGGCGAGGATGCCCAAGCCCGCCGCGAAGAAAAACGGCAAGCGCGTCGCCTGCATCGGCGCCGGGCCCGCGTCGCTCACCGTGGCGCGCGACCTCGCGCCGCTCGGCTATCAGGTCACCGTATTCGATCAGGATCCGCGCGCGGGCGGCATGATCTGGTCGCAGATCCCGCGCTTCCGCCTGCCGATGGAAGTGATCGACGAGGAGGTGGGTTACATCCTCGAACTTGGCGTCGAGTTCAAGGGCGGCACGAAGATCGGCAGCATGAAGAAGCTGCTGTCTGAAAATTACGACGCGATATTCGTCGGCTCGGGCGCACCTCGCGGCCGCGACCTCGATATCCCAGGAAGAAAAGAAGCGGCGAAGAACATCCACATCGGCATCGACTGGCTGTCCTCAGTTTCCTTCGGCCACACCGACAAGATCGGCAAGCGCGTCATCGTTCTGGGCGGCGGCAATACCGCCATGGACTGCTGCCGCTCGTCCAAGCGCCTCGGCGGCGAGGACGTGAAGGTCATCGTGCGCTCCGGCTTCGAGGAAATGAAGGCCTCGCCCTGGGAGAAGGAAGACGCACACCACGAGGGCATTCCCATCCTCAATTATCTCGTGCCGAAAACTTTCGAGCACCAGAACGGCAAGCTCACCGGCATGACCTTCGAGAAGGTCAAGGCCGTCCGCGACGACAAGGGACAGCGCAAGCTCGTCCCGACCGGCGAGCCCGACCAGCGCTTCGAATGCGACGACGTTCTGGTCGCGGTGGGACAGGAAAATGCTTTCCCCTGGATAGAACGGGACAGCGGCATCGAGTTCGACAAGCACGGCATGCCGATCGTCGACAAGGTTACGATGCAGTCGAGTCAGCCGAAGATTTTTTTCGGCGGCGACGCGGCCTTCGGCCCCAAGAACATCATCTGGGCTGTAGCTCATGGACACGATGCCGCGATCTCGGTCGACAAGCTCCTCAACGGCGAGGACATCAGGGAACGCCCGTCGCCCATCGTGAACCTCTCCAGCCAGAAGATGGGCATCCACGAGTGGAGCTACGACAACGCGATTTCGCCCGATGAACGCTACAAGGTTCCCCTGAAGGACCAGAAAATCACGCTGAAGAACATCAAGATCGAAGTCGAGATCGGCTTCGATCCGATGACCGGCTTCAAGGAAGCGCAGCGCTGCCTCAACTGCGACGTGCAGACGGTGTTCGCCGACAAGCTGTGCATCGAGTGCGACGCCTGCGTGGACATCTGCCCGATGGACTGCATCACCTTCACGGAAAACGGCGAGGAAGCCGACCTGCGCACGCGCCTCACCGCGCCGGCGAAGAATCCCACCCAGGACCTCTACGTCTCGGGTCCTCTCAAGACCGGCAAGATCATGGCGAAGGACGAAGACGTCTGCCTGCACTGCGGCCTGTGCGCCGAGCGCTGCCCGACCGGCGCCTGGGACATGCAGAAATTCCTGCTCGACCTGACGCACGCCGGCCACGGCTGCCGCACCCCGCAGAGAAAGGCCGCGTGAAATCGAACATACCCAATATGTCATTCCCGCGTAGGCGGGAATCCAGGGTCGTTGCTCCCGGGAAAAGTCACTGGGTCCCCGCTTTCGCGGGGACGACGGTATGAAACGCATCGAATCCATCAACGCTTTCGTCGTTAAGTTCGCCAACGTGAATGGCTCGGGCTCGGCCTCCGCGAACGAGCTCTTCGCCAAAGCCATCCTGCGCATGGGGGTGCCGGTTTCTCCGCGCAACATCTTCCCTTCGAACATCCAGGGGCTGCCCACCTGGTACGAGGTGCGCGTCTCCGAATCCGGCTGGCTCGGCCGCCGCGGCGGAGTGGACCTGATGGTGGCGATGAACCCGCAGACCTGGGACGCGGACGTGAAGGAAATCGATCCGGGCGGTTATCTCTTCTACGACAACACCAAGCCGCTGCCCAAGTCCAGGTTCCGCGACGACATCAACGTCATCGGGCTGCCGCTCACCGAGATCTGCAACCAGGCCTACACCGACCCGCGCCAGCGCCAGCTGTTCAAGAACATCATCTACGTCGGCGCGCTCTCGGCGCTGCTCGACATGGACGCGGGCGCCATCGCCGAGCTGATCGGCGAGCAGTACAAGGGCAAGGAAGCGCTGCTGAAACCCAACCTGCACGCGCTGCAGCTGGGCCGCACCTACGCGCTCGAGCACCTCGATTGCCCGCTGGGCATCAAGGTGAAGAAAGCCGATAACGTCGGGGAAAAGATCTTCATCGAGGGCAACGCCGCGACGGCGCTGGGCTGCGTCTACGGCGGCGCCACCGTCTGCGCCTGGTACCCGATCACTCCGTCTTCGTCGCTCGCCGAGGCCTTTCAGAAATACTGCTCCAAGCTGCGCGTCGACAAGGACACCGGCAAGAACCTGTACGCGATCGTGCAGGCCGAAGACGAG
>DATHHS010000264.1:0-6174 GCA_035317085.1 Burkholderiales bacterium | reverse complement strand
CGACATCCCGAAGAAGATGACCGGCGGCGCCGCCTATGTCCAGGATGTGCGCCTGCCAGGGATGGTGTTCGGACGTGTGGTGCGTCCGCCTTCACCCGGCGCCCAGCTCGTATCCTTCGACGAAGCCGGCGTAAAACGGCTACCCGGTGTGATCGCGGTAGTGCGCGACGGCGATTTTCTGGGCGTGGCTGCGGAGCGTGAGGAACAGGCGATCAAGGCACGCCTGGCGCTCAAGCAGTCGGCGAAGTGGAAGGAAACCGAATCGCTGCCGCCTTCGGGCGAGGCTCTCTACGAGCACCTGTTGACGAAGGCGAAGTCGGTGGACTCGGTGGTCAACGAAAAAACTTCCGCAACCGCCGCTGCATCCGCCAAGACGCTCAATGCGACTTACACGCGCCCATTCCAGGTTCACGGCTCGATCGGCCCATCGTGCGCGGTGGCGCAGTGGCGCGAGGGCAAGCTCACGGTGTGGACCCACAGCCAGGGCGTGTTTCCGCTGCGCGGCGATCTCGCCCAGGTGTTCGCGACCGATCCCGCGAACATCCATTGCATACACGCTGAAAGCGCGGGGTGCTACGGCCACAACGGCGCCGACGATGTGGCGCTGGACGCGGCGCTGGTGGCGCGCGCGACGGGCGGCCGCCCGGTCAAGTTGCAATGGATGCGCGACGACGAGTTCCAGTGGGAGCCGTTCGGTTCGGCGATGGTGATGAAGCTCTCGGGCGGGCTCGATGCCCAGGGCAACATCGTCAACTGGACGCATGACGTCTGGAGCCATCCGCACAACAACCGGCCCGGCGCGGCGGGCGGCGTGAATCTCCTGGCGAGCTGGCACCTGGAGAAACCCTCCAAGATGCCGTTCCCGGTCGATCCGCCGCAGCCCACCGGAGGCGGCGACCGCAACTCGATCCCGCTCTACGATTTTCCGAACCAGAAGGTGATGAAGCACTTCCTGCCGGAGATGCCGCTGCGCACTTCGGCACTGCGCACGCTAGGCGGCTACTCCAACGTGTTCGCGCTCGAATCCTTTATCGACGAACTTGCATTGGCGGCGGGCGCCGATCCGGTCGAGTTCCGCCTGCGGCACCTGAAGGATCCTCGCGCGCGTGCCGTGGTCGAGGCCGCCGCGCAACGCGCCGGCTGGCAGCCGAACGCGAAAGGGGATGGCGCTCGCGGTCGCGGGTTCGCGTTCTCCAAGTACAAGAATCTGGCGTGCTACGTGGCGATGGTGGCCGACGTCACGGTCGATCGCGCGAGCGGCAAGGTGCGCGTCACGCGCGCGGTAGCCGCGGTCGATGCAGGGCAGATCGTCAACCCGGACGGCGTCGTCAACCAGATCGAGGGCGGCATCATCCAGTCGGCGAGCTGGACACTGATGGAGTCGGTGGGATACGACCGCACGCGCGTCACCACGCAATCGTGGGCGGACTACCCGATCATCCACTTCGAAGACGTGCCGCAAGTCGAAGTCGTGCTGCTCGATCGCCCCGACGAGCGTTTCCTCGGCGTGGGCGAAGGCTCGCAGGGCCCGGCGGCCGCGGCGATTGCCAATGCCATCGCCAACGCGACGGACAAGCGATTGCGTGCCCTGCCTTTTGCGCCGGAGCGGGTGAAACAGGCGCTGGCGTAACTCGCTTCCGGAAGAGGTGTCGAAGATTGATTTTTGCTTTTATGTGGGATTTAATGCCCGTTCCGGTCTTTGTCCTCTAAGGGAGGCAACATGATGGTCAGTCTCACGGTAAACGGAAAAGCACGTCAGGTCGACGTCGATCCGAGCACGCCCCTGCTCTGGGTGCTGCGCGACAGCCTCGACATGACGGGCACCAAGTTCGGTTGCGGCGCGCAGTTGTGCGGCGCCTGCACCGTGCATCTCGAGGGCAAGCCGGTGCGCTCGTGCGGCACGCCGGTGTCGGCGGCCGCGGGAAAGAAGGTGACAACGATAGAGGCGATCGGGGCCACTGAAGCCGGCAAGAGGGTGCAGGCGGCATGGGCGGCGCTCGATGTGCCGCAATGCGGCTACTGCCAGTCGGGCCAGATCATGAGCGCGACGGCGCTCCTCGCCGAAAAACCCAAACCGACCGACGCCGACATCGACAACGCCATGGCGGGCAACATCTGTCGCTGCGGCACCTATCCGCGTATCCGTGCGGCAATTCACAAAGCCGCCGGCAGCAAGGGAGCCTGATCATGAACCCACTGAAGAATCCCACCCGCCGCACCTTCCTCAAATCCGGCGCCGCCGTAAGCGGCGGCCTGGTGATCGGCGTTGCGCTGCCTGGAATGTTCAACCGCGCGCTCGCGGCAGCCGAATCCTCGGCGATGAACGCCTGGGTGCGCGTTGGCAGCGACAACAGCATCACGATTCTCTGCGCGCGTTCGGAAATGGGGCAAGGGGTGGTCATGGCCCTGCCGACGCTGGTCGCGGAAGAGCTCGAGGTCGACCTGAGCAAGGTCAAAGTCGAGTTCGCGCCGCCGGGTGAGGTCTATATCAACAGCATGCTGGGCGGCCAGATCACCGGCGGTTCGACCTCGGTGCGCGACGGTTGGGAGAAGCTGCGCGTCGCCGGCGCGCAGGCGCGCATGATGCTCGTGAGCGCCGCGGCGCAGAAATGGGGCGTGGATGCGTCCACGCTCAAGGCCAGCAACGGCTCGGTGACCGGTCCCGGCGGCAAGAAAGCGAGCTACGGCTCGCTGGCGGCGGCGGCCTCCAAGCTCACCCCGCCGAAGGAAGTGAAGCTCAAGGATCCATCGAAATTCCGCTACGTCGGCAAGCCGCTGAAACGCATGGACACCGCCGACAAGATCAACGGCAAGACGGTGTTCGGCATCGACGTCAAGCTCCCCGGGATGCTTTATGCCTCGCTCGCGCAATGCCCCGTGATCGGCGGCAAGGTGGTGAGCTTCGACGCTGCGAAGGCGAAGGGGATGCCGGGCGTGAAGCACGTCGTGCAGATCACCGACGGCGTTGCCGTAGTGGCCGACAGCTGGTGGCAGGCGAAGACGGCGCGCGACACGATCGACGTCACGTGGGACGAGAGCGCCGGGAAGGCGCTCAGCTCCGCGTCGGTGTCGGCGGGACTCCTTGCGGCGATGTCCGCGCCCGGCGCGCAGATCAGGCAGCAGGGCAACGTCGCCGAAGGAATGAAGACTGCCGCCAAGACGGTGGAGGCGACCTACGAGATGCCGTTCCTCTCGCACTCGCCGCTGGAGCCGATGAATTTCACCGCCGACGTCCGCAAGGATTCGGCGCTGCTGATCGGCTCGATCCAGTTCCAGCAGCTGGCGCTGGGCATGGCCTCCGCAATCACCGGCCTCAAGCCCGAGCAGATCACGGTCAAGACCACGTTCCTCGGCGGCGGCTTCGGCCGGCGCATCGACTGCGATTACATGGCGCAGGCGGTCGAGATTTCCAAGGCGGTGGGTGCGCCGGTGAAGCTGGTGTGGACGCGGGAAGACGACATGACGCACGACTTCTACCGTCCGATCAGCCTGACGCAGATGTCCGCCGGCCTCGACGCGAGCGGCAAGCCGGTCGCGCTGAGTTTCAAGATGAGCTCGCCGTCGGTGACGGCGCGCCTCTTCCCGCCGCTGGTGAAAGACGGCGTCGATCCCTTGATGACCGAAGCCATCCTCGTGCCCTACGATATTCCCAACCAGTCGGTCGCCACGGTGATTCACGACACGGGCCTTCGGGTCGGCTACCTGCGTTCGGTGTCGCACGCGCTCAACGTATTTGCCAACGAATCCTTCGTCGACGAGATGGCGGCTGCGGCGGGCAAGGATCCCTACGAGTACCGCCTCGCGCTGCTCGACAAGCAGCCGCGCTTCAAGAACGTGCTGCAGCTCGCGGCACAGAAAGCCGGCTGGGGCACGCCGTTGCCGGCCGGACGGGCGCGCGGGATCGGCCTGATGGAGGGTTACGATACCTACATGTCGCAGGTGGCGGAGGTGTCGGTCGAGAACGGCCAGATCAAGGTGCATCGCGTCGTGATCGCGGTCGATCTTGGCAGCATGGTCAATCCGAACATCGTCCAGCAGCAACTCGAGAGCAACATCGTGTTCGGCCTGTCGGCGCTGCTCTACGGCGACATCACGCTGAAGGACGGTCGCGTGCAACAGACCAACTTCCACCAGTACAAGGTCGTGCGCATGCCGGAGACGCCGAAGATCGAGATGCACATCGTCAACAGCACTGAGAAGCCGGGCGGGATAGGCGAGCCCGGCATGGCCCTGCTCTCGCCGACGGTGGCGAACGCGGTCTTCGCGCTGACCGGCAAGCGGCTGCGCAAGATGCCCTTCAGCCTTGCCTAGCGTTCGAGCGCAAGCGCGACAAAAAGCCCGCGTTCGCGGGCTTTTTGTTTTTCACTTCCTCCTCGCCGCTTTTTTAGCGAGCCTGTCGCTCGCGGCGCATGCGCAGGATTACGAACGCGAGAAGCGCTGGGCCGACGACATCCTGCCGAGTCTCATGATCGGCAAGGCGCAGTGGCTGGCGCAGAAGAACGGCCACCGTTTCCTCGCCCTCTATACGGAAGCAAAGCAGGCGCGCGGCGCGGTCGTCGTCGCGCACGGGCGCGGCTGGAGTCCCGATTTCGAGCTCTACGGGACCTTACGCACCCGGCTGGCGGACCTGGGTTACGCCACTCTATCGATCCAGCTTCCGGTGCTTCCGAGCACCGCCATTCTCGGCCTGTACGTTCCCCTGTACCCGGACGCGCGCGAGCGCTTCCAGCTGGCGGTCGATTTCCTCAAGGCGAAGGGCTACCGCAACATCGCCATCGTCTCGCACAGTCTTGGCGCGACCATGGCGAACCAGTACCTCATCCGCACCGACGACACCAGCGTCGGTGCCTGGGTGTTCATCGGCATTCTCCAGGGACTGGAGGAAATGTTCCGCATCAAGATCCCGGTGCTCGACATCTTCGGGAGCGAGGACTGGACGATCACGATGTGGGGCGCCGACGAGCGCAAGAAGCAGATTCTGGCGAACCCGGGTTCCGCCCAGGTCGTTGTGCCGGGGGCGCATCATTTCTTCGAAGAACGCGAGGAGGAGCTGCTGAAGTTGATCGTCACGTTTCTGGACAAAGTGTTTCAGCGGGGCCGGTGAAGCAAAGGCGGCCGCTGGCGCCGCCGCGTTCCGCGGGGAAGAGCAGGCAAGCACATCGAGCTGCTATGGCCGCACCGCAGGCGTTTCCATTTTCATCTCCCGCGCCCGCCACATCAGGAAAAGCTCCAGATCGACCAATTCGTCGGAACCGAAGTCGGGTACTTGCGCGCGAATTCCGAAGAGGCAACTGCGCAGTCGCCGCTCGAGCGACCCCAGGCCTTGCCACTCGAGGCGGTAGAGCGGATACCCGGTGGGGTGCGCCTGCGTAATGGCGCTGCCGGCGAGCTGTTTTTCCCAGTGGTCGTCGTGACATTGAGCGCAGGACAGGTTGAGCTGGCCCTGGCGGCGATGAAAGGTCTGCTTGCCTGCTTCGAGAAACGGCCGGGTTCGCTCGTCGATCGCGATCTTGATCGGCAGGCCGCGCGATTGCCGCGCGACGTACGCGGTCAGCGCCAGCAAGTCCTTGCTCTCGTAGGCAAGCGGCGGCGCCTTCTGCCGCTCGGTGCGGCACAGGTTGATGCGCTGCTCCAGATTCACCGGTCTGGCGCGCGTGGCGTTGAAGGCCGGATAGCGCGCTGCGATGCCTTTCATGCTCGCGCGCGCATCGCCGTGGCAGTCGGAACAGGAGCGGTTCGCCGTGCCCGTTTTTCTGTTCCATAGCGCTTCCCCGTCCAGCACCCACAGCATGCCCGGATGGGTGGCGTCATCGTCCTGCATCGCGCGCGTCTCGCGGCTCATGAATTCGTAGCCGGAGCGGCGTTCGGCGAGCGGAATCTCGGCGGCGGCGCCGGTCCTTGCGACATCGAGAAGAACGCAGGCGGCCGCCGCCAATACGAGACGCACGCGCACGCCGGTACGGACGCTCACTCGACGCGGATCGGGGCGATCTCGGTCACCGTGTAGCCGTTGTCGCCGACCCATTGGAACGAGAGCATGCCGGTCTCCGTCGCGACCGTGGTAAACACGAGCAGGGGATTCGCGGCGATCGCGGGATGCAGGTCGACACGGAACACCTCCGTGCCGTTGTAGGTGCACGTGAACCGCCTGATGATATCGCGCGGGATCAGCTC
>DATHHS010000263.1:0-2697 GCA_035317085.1 Burkholderiales bacterium | reverse complement strand
GTGCCCGGAATGCCGGCGCATCGCGGCGTAGAATAACGCCGCAGCGCCGGAGTCCGGCGAGGAGCACGGCATGAGCAAACCCGAACGCCTCACTTCGGCGGTCGCGGCGGCAGAGTTCGAGGTCGGCGGCGTGCGCATGCGCAGGCCCTTCCGCATCCGGCGCCTGGGCCATTTCGGGGTCAACGTTACCGATCCGGAGAAGAGCAAGGACTTCTACTGCAAGCTGCTCGGCTTTCGGATTTCCGACCCGATCGATTTCGGCCCGCGGCTGCCCGAAGACAAGCGCAAGAATGTCGGCACCACGGTCGGCTACTTCTCGCGTCACGGCACCGATCATCATTCCTTTGTTTTCTTTCCCAAGAACGCCTATGCGGTCCTCAACCCGCATGCGCTGAAGCCCTCGGGCACGCTGAACCAGATTACCTGGCAGGTCGGGTCGCTGCAGGAAGTGTCGGATGCGTTCGACTGGTTCACCCGGCGGGGCAAGCACATCCGCCGCGCGGGTCGCGACCTGCCGGGATCGAACTGGCATTTCTACCCGCCCGATCCGGACGGCCACACCAACGAGCTCTACTACGGCATCGAGCAGATCGGCTGGGACGGCTACTCGAAACCGCGCGAGATGTACGGCGTGCGCTACACCAAGCCGCCGCAGCTGCCGCACCTGTCCGAATACGCCGAAGTGATGAAGGCGAGCGCGGATGGCATCGGCATCGAAAAAGGCCTGCGCGCGAGCGACATGGGGGGCGAGGAGACGCACGATGTCGGCGGCGTCCTCCTCGCGCGGCCGTTCAAGATCGCGAGAATCGGGCCGGTGCGTTTGTTCGTCGAGGACATGGAACAGATGGTGCGCTTCTACCGCGACGACCTCGGCTTGACCATCACCGAAGAAGTGAACTACAAGAGCCACCACTGCGTGTTCCTGCGCGCGAACACCGAGCACCACTCGATGGCGCTCTATCCGCTCGCGCTGCGCCAGGAACTACGCCTGCGCGCCGATACGACGCTCATGTCATTCGGATTGCAGCTCGGCAGCTACCGGCAACTGCGCGACGCCATCGCGTTCCTCAAAGAAAACGGCGTTACGATCAAATACCTCCCGCCCGAACTATTCCCCGGCATCGACTACTGCGCCTTCGCCATCGACCCCGACGGCTTCGCCTTCCAGCTGTATTACTACATGGAACAAATCGGCTGGGACGGCAAACCGCGGCCCGCGTCGCAGCGCCTGGAGATCGACAATGCGAAATGGCCGGAGTCGGTGGAAGGGCAGAGCGATACGTATTTGGGAGAGCCGTTTTTGGGACCGTTGGGGTGAGAATTTGCAGGGACCACTGAATCGTAATCAGTAGGTCGGTGGTTTCTCGAGCGCACTCGCCAGAACAATTACTCAAGGTAGGCGGATCAGTGCTACTCGGTCTTATGGCTTTCGGTGCGATTTTGGGAGCGCTCACCGATGCCTTTGACGAAGCTGACATCTTCGAGGCGATTTTTCAGCCACCCGACGGCTTCCCCCTCCGTCTGAAAGCTGCGAAGGTTTATTCCCTGCTGGCGGCCGAGCAACGAGACGTAATCGTGGGACATGCCGAGCTCCAGGGTATCGCCGAGGAGGGCGATTCTGTGCGCCGGATCCGATGCGATTTTCTTGAAGCTCCCGAGAACTCCGTGTCTTTCGACCGTGAACAGGGGATTGGACAGGCGCACGTGCACGAGGACGCGCGAGCAATGGTGGTTGACGCTCGCCAATGCCACGGCCTGAAGGAACGTTCGCGTCTCTTCAGCGGTCTCCCGTTCGAGCAAATCTGCTCTCAGAAAACCGTGTTCCATCGTGACCTGGTATTTCATAGCCCGAGGGGTAACCCGACGCGAATCGTCGTTCTCCAATTCTCCCCTGGGGCTGCAGGGCAGGCGTGTCCGACCCACCAACGGCCCGCACGGACGATATTACGATTCGGTGACGCTGTCTACCGCGGGCGCAGCGCTTTCGACCCGAAGTGGACATTCGAGGTGACTTTGTTACGCCAGCCGCCGCCGATCAACGCGGTCGAACACTACGTTCTCTCCCTCCGCTTGTTCGGTAGAAAGAGCGAGCAGTGCGCGCGCAAACTGCGTGATATCTCCTCCTGCTTCACACAGCCGCTCGCACTCGGCTTCAAGCTCTGACTGCGTGAATTCAGCGGACCGCACGACCTGTCCATCTTTTTTCCAGTAGAACCATGCTTTTGCCAGTGCTTTCTCCCGAGATTCGCGTCCAGCGGCTTCGTACCCGACCTCCCAAGTCAAGTCTTCGTTCATCTGTCACTCTCCGTCACTGTAGCTAAAGAGCGACAACTGTAGCTAAAAATCTACACCCGCGAAATAACCCAAAGGGACTATCGTGTGGAATCGGTCACGATCGCAATAACCTGCCTCGGATTCGAGTTCACGCGTGCCGAACTCGATGCGGCGGCCACGCACGTATAAGCTCGCTTTTCCTGAGTTCAGCCAGACCTGCCGTTGGATTCATGTCAGTTCCTTGCTTCCACCACCTTCTGCTCCAGCCTGATCTGTGCCGCTCTCGCGCATCCCTGCATTGCCTGAAAGTACCGCTGCACCCATTCGTTCCCGATTTCGTACGGATGCGGCCCGTCACCGCGGCCGGCGAGCATTCGGTTTTTGTTGACGGCGTTGTCGAATTCGGAATGGTTGGATAGCAGG
>DATHHS010000262.1:0-15393 GCA_035317085.1 Burkholderiales bacterium | reverse complement strand
CCATCGTCTGGAATCTCATCACCTGGTATTACGGCATCCCCTCTTCGTCCTCGCATGCGCTGGTCGGCGGGCTGGTCGGAGCCGGCATCGCCAAAGGCGGAAGCGCCACGCTGGTGGCGAGCGGCATCCTGAAGACCGCGGCTGCGATCGTGCTGTCGCCGCTCTTCGGTTTTGCGCTGGCGATCGTCCTGATGATCGCGGTGTCCTGGATCTTCGCCCGCTCGACGCCCAAGCGCGTGGACCGCTGGTTCCGGCGGCTGCAATACGTTTCGGCCGCACTCTACAGCCTTGGCCACGGCGGCAACGACGCGCAGAAGACCATGGGCATCATCTGGATGCTGCTGATCGCCTCCGGCCTTTCCGGCGCGCACGAACCGCTGCCGTTCTGGGTGGTGCTCGCCTGCCAGGCGGCGATGGGCCTGGGAACGCTCTTCGGCGGCTGGCGCATCGTCAGGACCATGGGCATGCGGATCACCAAGATCAGACCCGTGGGCGGCTTCTGCGCCTCGGCGAGCGGCGCGATGGCGCTGTTCCTCGCCACCGGGCTCGGCATCCCGGTGTCCACGACGCACACCATCACCGGATCGATCATCGGCGTGGGCTCGGTGCAGAAGCTCTCCGCGGTGCGCTGGGGCGTGGCGGGCAACATCATCTGGGCGTGGCTCTTTACCATCCCCGGCTCGGCCTTCATCGCCGGCATCGCCTGGCTGGTGGCAAAACGATATTTCTAGATGGTCGCGCGGCTGTACGCGATCGAAGCCGACATCACCCGGCTCGCGATGGATGCGGTCGTCAACGCCGCCAACACCACACTGCTCGGCGGCGGCGGCGTGGACGGCGCGATCCACCGCGCCGCGGGTCCCGAACTGCTCGCGGAATGCCGCACGCTCGGCGGCTGCGCCACCGGCGACGCGAAGATCACGCGCGGCTATCGCCTCCCGGCGAAATACGTTATCCACACCGTCGGCCCCGTCTGGCAGGGCGGTGCAAGCGGCGAGCCGGAGTTGCTCGCCTCCTGCTATCGCAAAAGCCTGGAGCTCGTGCTGGTGCATGGAATCCGCACCATTGCGTTTCCGGCGATCAGTTGCGGCGTGTACGGCTATCCGATGGAGCGGGCCGCCAGGATCGCCATACGCGAATGCCTGCGCTTCGCGCAAGACCATCATGCGATCGAGGCCGTCACGTTCGCGCTGTTCGGCGTAGAGGCGCTGGCCATCTACGAGCGGGTGCTGGCGGAACCGCAGCCGTGAGAAAATCGTGCCGCCATGTCTGGTGAACGATCTTCCACGCTGACGCGCTACCTGTTCGTGGCGTACCTGCTTCTGGTCGTCTACGCGAGCCTGCATCCGTTCTCCGGCTGGCGCGACCGGGGTTTGCCGCCCTTTGCATTTCTCACGGCGCCTTTCGACCGCCCCATCTCCGCTTTCGATGTCGTCGCGAACATCATCGGCTACATGCCGCTCGGTTTTCTCGCCGTGCTGGCGGCGTATCCCCGGCTGCGCCGCGGTTACGCTTTTGCCTTCGGCTTGGCCTGCTCGGTATCCTTGAGTTTCGCGCTCGAGTCGCTGCAGCTCTATCTGCCGACGCGCACGTCCTCGAACCTCGACCTGCTCACCAATGCCCTGGGCGGTTCGGTCGGCACCCTTGCGGCCCTTGCCGCGACGCGACCCCTGATGGACGCCGGAGGATTGCAGCGTTTGCGCAGCAAGCTGTTCCTCTCTGGACGCCGGATCGACCTCGGCCTGGTGCTGCTCGGGCTGTGGCTTTTCGCGCAACTCAATCCGGAGACGCTCCTGTTCGGCACCGGCGATCTGCGCGATCTGTTCAAGACGCCTTCCGGCAAGCTCTATCCCGCCGAAGTGTTCCTGCGAGTGGAAGCCGGAGTCGCTTGCGCCAACGGCCTGGCTGCCGGACTGCTCGCCTCCTGCCTCGTCGAGCGCAATCAGCCGACACGGGGAGTGGTCATTTTCCTGATGGCGGTGGCGCTGGCGACGCACAGCTTCGGCTTCGGCTTGCTCATCGGCCCGCAGGACATCGTTTCATGGGTGACGCCCGGCGGCCTCTACGGCATCGCCGCGGCAATCGTGCTGCTGATGTTCGCCGTGGGCCTGCCGCGTACTGCGCAACTTGCGCTCATCGGCTTTGCCTTGCTCGCCGCCACCGCGATCGTCAATCTCGCGCCGGCCAATCCCTACAACACGGCCACGCTCTCGCTGTGGCAGCAGGGGCAGTACTTCAATTTCAACGGCGCGACGCGCGTCGTTTCCGCCATCTGGCCTTTTGCGGCGATGGTCTATCTGGTCCTGCTCGCCACCGCCCATCAGCGGACCTAGCGCTCCCGCCACCGGCGGGCGGAGGCCGCGCCCTTTATAATTGCGCTTTCGCGCGCGCTCCCATAGACGCAGTCTTTTTCGCAAATGGACATGAGCTACTACGAAAGACACGTTTTCTTCTGCTGCAACCAGCGCCAGAACGGCGAAGCCTGCTGCAACGACAAGGGCGCGAGCGAGATGCGCGACTACGCGAAAAAACGCGTCAAGGAACTGGGCCTCGCCGGTCCCGGGAAGGTGCGGGTGAATCAGGTGGGGTGCCTGGACCGCTGTGAGGAAGGGCCCTGCGTCGTGGTGTACCCGGACGCGGTCTGGTACACCTACGTCGACCACGCCGATCTCGACGAGATCATCGAGGAGCACATTCGAAACGGCCGGGTGGTCGAACGCCTGCGCATATGAGCGGGCCGGGCGAGCGGATCTTCATCGACGGTGCGGCGGGAAAGATCGAAACGATCGCAGATCGTCCCGAAGCCGCGCAGAGAGGCGTGGCGCTCGTCGCTCATCCACACCCCCTCTACGGCGGGACGCTCGACAACAAGGTGGTCCAGACGCTCGCGAAAACTTTCGTCGAGCTGGGCTACGTGTCGCTGCGGCCCAATTTCCGCGGCGTCGGTCAATCAGAAGGCGAGCACGACGAAGGCAGAGGAGAGACCGAAGACTTGCTCCGCGTCGCCGAGTACGCGAAGAAAACCTTTGGCCCGGTGCCGCTCGTCCTGGCGGGATTCTCCTTCGGTGCGGCGGTCCAGACGCAGCTTGCGCAGCGCGTGAGCCCGCACCGTGTCGTACTCGTAGGCGTCGCCGTGGGCCGCTTTCCTTCGGAAATCGTGCCGTCCGACTCGATCGTGATTCACGGCGAGGTAGACGAGACCATTCCGCTCGCGAAGGTGCTCGACTGGGCGCGGCCGCAGGAATTGCCGGTCGTGGTCATTCCGGGCGCGGACCACTTCTTTCATCTGCGGCTGAACACCATCAAGAACATCGTAAAGGGCTCATGGCGGTATTAGCCGCAAACGATTTGCGCAAGTCCTACGACGGCGAGGAGGTGGTCGCCGGAGTGAGCTTCGGCATCCAGGCGGGCGAATGCTTCGGTCTGCTCGGTCCCAACGGCGCGGGCAAGACCACTACCTTGAGGCTTTGCCTCGGCCTCACCGATCCCGACAGCGGGTCGGTCGAGCTGATGCAGCGTCCCGTGCCCGGCGAAGCCCGGCCCGCCCGGGCGCGCGTGGGCGTGGTTCCACAGATGGACAATCTCGATCCGGATTTCAGCGTCGAAGAGAACCTGCTCGTCTACGGCCGGTACTTCGGCCTCGCCGAGCGCGCCGTCCGGCAACGCATTCCACAGCTGCTCGAGTTCGCCGGCCTGGCTGCGCGCGCCAAATCGCGAATCCAGACGCTCTCAGGCGGGATGAAGCGGCGCCTCACTCTGGCGAGGGCGCTTATCAACGATCCCGACCTGATCTTCATGGACGAGCCCACCACGGGGCTCGATCCGCAGGCGCGCCATCTCATCTGGGAGCGGCTGAAACAACTGCTCGCTCAGGGGAAAACCATCGTGCTCACCACCCATTTCATGGAGGAGGCCGAGCGCTTGTGCGCTCGCCTGGCCATCATGGACCGCGGGCGCTTCATCACCGAGGGCAGCCCGCGCGATCTCATCCTCCGTCACATCGAGCCGCACGTGATCGAAGTGCACGGCGACGGCGTCATGGAATGGGCCGATCGGGAAGCCGGAGGGCTCGCGACGCGCCTGGAAAAAAGCGGCGACACCGCGTTCTGCTACGCGGCAGACCCGGCGCCGCTCCTCGCGAGTCTTTCGGCCCGGCAGGAACTGCGCTACCTGCACCGCCCGGCGAACCTGGAAGACGTATTTCTGAAGCAGACCGGCAGGGAGCTTCGCGACTGATGCGATTTTTCGCGCCGCCCTCGATGAGCCTGCGCTTTTTTCCGGTGTGGCGCCGGAACCTGCTCGTGTGGCGCAAGCTCGCGATTCCTTCCATTCTCGGCAATCTCGCCGATCCCCTGATCTACGTGCTCGGCCTCGGGTACGGCCTGGGTTCGATGTTGCCGCAGGTCGGCGGAGTGCCTTACATCGCGTTCCTCGCCGCGGGAATGGTGTGCTCGAGCACCATGAACAGCGCCACGTTCGAATCCATGTACTCGGCCTTCTCGCGCATGCACGTGCAGCGCACCTGGGACGCCATCATGAACGCCCCGGTCGATCTCGACGACGTCGTCCTCGCCGAGCTCGTCTGGGCGGCCTCCAAGAGCGTGCTCTCGGGGGTCGCGATCCTCGCCGTGGTGTGGCTGCTCGGGCTGTCGAGCTCGATCCTCTCGCTCTGGGCGATCCTGCTCCTGCCGCTCATCGGCCTCACCTTCGGCGCGCTTGCCCTGGCGGTCACGGCGATGGCGCGGAGCTACGATTTCTTCATGTACTACTTCACGCTGGTGATCACGCCGATGAACCTCCTGTGCGGGGTGTTCTTTCCGGTGGAGCAACTGCCCGCCGCCTTTCAGGCGGTCGCCCTGTTTCTGCCGCTTACGCACGCGGTGGCGATCGCGCGTCCGCTGCTGCTCGGCCATGTTCCGTCGGACATTTTCCTGCACCTGGGGGTGCTGCTTGCCTACGCGGCGGCCGGATTCTATGCTGCTACGATCCTGTTCCGCAGGCGACTGCTCAAATAGCGATGCTCTGGATCAAGGCGCTGCACATCATTTTCATGGTGACCTGGTTCGCCGGACTGTTCTACCTTCCGCGTCTCTTCGTTTACCACGCCATGACCGAGGATGCGGCAGGCAGGGAACGCTTCCAGCTGATGGAGCGCAAGCTCTACCGGGGCATCATGACGCCGAGTGCGGTGCTGACCCTTCTTTTCGGAATGCTGCTGCTCAACTACGTCGCGATGGGTGGCTGGCTCTATGCCAAGCTCGGAATCGTCGTCGTGCTGGTCGCCTACCACCTGTACTGCGGCAAACTGATCGCCGATTTCGCGCGCGGCCGCAATGCGAAATCGCACATCTGGTATCGCTGGTTCAACGAGGTGCCGGTAATTCTCCTTGCCGCCGTGGTCATCCTCGTCGTGGTCAAACCGTTCTAGTGGTATGTCGCATGCACCGCTTGCTCCGGATTTCCCCTTTTTCAACAATCTGCTAATCTTGGCACGCTCGTTGCATTCAAATCCCGGCACATGAACGCGAAAAACATCACATTGAGGCCCGGACGGCCGACCGATGCCGCCGGGATCGCGACAATGTCGCGCGACCTGATCGAAACGGGTCTGGGCTGGTCCTGGGGGCCCGACCGCGTCGCGCGCTCGATCGCAAACAAGGACACGTTCACGCTTCTCGCCTGCGACCGCGATCGGGTCGTCGCTTTTGCCATCATGTATTTCGGCGACGAGCACGCCCATCTGAATCTGCTCGCGGTGCGCTCTTCCCATCAGAGACTGGGCATCGGGCGACGCATGGTCGAATGGTTGACCGAGTCGGCCCACGCCGCGGGGATCGCGACGATTCATCTCGAGCTCCGCGCGGCGAATTACAGCGCGCGCAGCTTCTACAGGGCGCTCGGTTTCACGGAATCGGCGTACATCCCGGGCTATTACCGCGGCCGCGAGATGGCGTTGCGCATGGTGCGGGTACTGCGCAAGCCAGGCACGCCGCTCCCCGCCTGGCCCGCGCCGAAACTGCCGAAGAGCTGACGCCAGCCATCGCAGGCAGGCGGGGCGCAACGGATCCGTGAAATGCGCAGCGCCGTGCTCGCTCTCACCGCAGGTCTCTTGGCGAATGCCGCTTTCGCCGTACCCGGACTCGAGCCCGGCGTATCGCGTGAGCTAGCGCAGTGGCGGGCAAGACAGTATCGCGACGTTCGGTATACGCTGGCGATCCACGTCACCGCGCGTGCGACCAAGCTCGTCGGAACCGAAACCATCGATCTGATTCTTCCGCGGCGCGTGCCCGATCTCGTGCTCGACTGGCGCCCCTCGCCCAGGGCGAGCGTCGGCAAGCTGCGCGTCAATGGAAAGCCCGCCAATGCGAAGCTCGAACAAGAACATCTGATCGTTCCGGCGCGATTTTTCCAGGCTGGAAGAAATCGCGTCACCTTGTCCTTCGAATCGCCGGTCGCGGTGTCCGGCAGCGCTGTAACGCGCTACCTCGACCGGGAAGACGGCTCGGAGTACATCTATACGCTCTTCGTTCCCTCGGATGCGAGCAGCGTCTTCCCCTGCTTCGACCAGCCGGACCTGAAGGCGCGCTTCGGCCTCGAACTCCTCGTGCCCCGCGCGTGGACCGCGGTCGGAAATTCTCCGGTGAGCGTTGCCGAAAAAGCCCCGAAGAGGATGCGCCGGTTTCGATTCGCGGAAACCCGGCCGATCAGTACCTATCTCTTCGCCTTTGCTGCCGGGCCCTTCGCCGAACTCACCGAGCGTTCGGGCCCGACCCGTCTTTTCGTGCGCAAGTCGCGGCGCGCCCGCGCGCGGGTGGAAGCCCCCGAAGTGTTGCGACTCAATCGCGAAGCGGTACGCTGGTTCGAGGGTTATTTCGATTCCCGTTTTCCGTTTCCGAAATACGACCTGGTGCTCATCCCCGAATTCGCCTACGGGGGCATGGAGCACGCCGGCGCGACGTTCCTGCGCGAGGAGGCGGTGCTGTTTCCGTCGGCGCCGAATGAAACGGATGTTCTCGCCCGGGCGCAGCTGCTGTTCCACGAGGCCTCGCACCAGTGGTTCGGCGACTCGGTCACCATGAAGTGGTTCGACGATCTGTGGCTGAAGGAGGGTTTCGCCAATTTTGCGGCGGCCAAGGCGGCTGAAGAGTTGCTCCCGGGACAGCCGGTCTGGAACGCGTTTCACGGACTCAAGACCGCCGCGTACCGCACCGACCTCACGCAGGGTTCCACTGCGATCTATCGCGAGATTCCGAATCTTTCTGCGGCGAAGTCCGCCTACGGCAACATCGTCTACGGCAAGGCGCCGGCGCTTTTGCGCCAGGCGGAGTTCTACCTGGGTGCGCCCGTGTTTCAGCGAGCCGTGCGGCAGTTCGTCAAGAAACACGCCTATGGGGTCGCCGACTGGAACGACCTCGTCATTGCGCTCGAGCGCGCCTCCCGCCGCGATCTGAAGGCCTGGGCCCAAGTCTGGGTCAAGCGCCGCGGCATGCCGGAAGTGCGCCTGTCCTGGGATACGGATCGCAACGGCCGGCCGAAGAACGTGCTTCTCGAGCAACGCGACGCGCTCAACGAAGGCGGAATCTGGCCGATGAAGGTGACGGTGTTCGCCTTACCCGAGACCGGGCCTCCCCGTTCGGCCGAGGTCTTGCTGAGCGGCGAGCGCACGAGCATCAGCGAAATCGAAGGCATGCCGGAAATCGAATTCGCGTTCGCCAATTTCGGCGACTACGGCTATGGGCGTTTCCCGCTCGACCCGGCGAGCCGCGAGGCGGTGCTTGCACGCCCGGAAATCGTGCAGGGCGATCTGCTGCGCTCGCTCATCTTCGATTCGATCTGGGAATCGGTGCGGGACGGCGAGCTTGCGCCCCTCGCCTACATCGACCTTGTGATGCGTGTCGCTCCCGTGGAGCGGGACCCTGTGACGCTGGCCGGACTGCTGCAACGCGCGCAGATCGCTTTTCTCCACTATGCGTCGGATGAGCAGCGCGACGCTCTGGCACCGCGCTTCGAGCAATTTCTCGCCGAGGGGATGCTGCACGCGGACACGCCGGGGCGCCGCATCACCTTCCTCAGGACCTTCATGGCGAGCGCCTGGTCGGATTCCGGCCGCTCGCAGCTCAAATCGCTCCTCGCGAACACGCTGGAAATTCCCGGAGTGAAACTCAGCTCGCGAGACCGCTTCCGTATCCTCGCGCGGTTGCTCGCGCTCGACGACCCGGAGGCGAAGAAACTTCTTACCGATCAGACGGCCGCCGATCGGGGCGACGACGGCCGGCGCTACGCTTTCGCCGCGGCCGCGGCCGAGCGCAGTGCGGAGGCGAAGCGCGCGTACTTCGAACGCTTTCTGTCCGACCCCAGGCTCGCCGAAGGCTGGGTGGAAGCGGCGCTTTTCACTTTCAACTCCGTGGAGCACGCCGAACTCACCCAGCCGTACCTCGATCTCGCGCTCGCGGCCTTGCCCGAGTTGAAGCGCTCGCGCAAGGTGTTCTTCGTCAACAACTGGCTCGCCGCGTTCGTCGACGGACAGGTGGACGCCGCTGCGCTCGAACAAGTCGACAGTTTCACCCGCCAGCCGGGACTGGACCCGGATCTGAAGCTCCAATTGCTCGAAGCGATGGACGGCCTCGCGCGCACCGTAAAGATCCGCGCGCGCTTTGCCCGGGTGATGCCCTGAGCGCAGCCGGGGAACTCCGGAATCTCTTGCGGGGGGAAGGGCTCGGGAATCGTGCGTGCAGCAGCTTCAGTCCAGGGCGCCTCCGGCGTAGGCGCGCTCGATCTCGGCACTGAATTTTTTCTGCACCTTCTCGCGTTTGACCTTCAGGGTCGGCGTGAGCAGCCCGTTCTCCACCGTCCAGGGCTCGCGAGTTGCGATGACCCGCCGTACGCGGATGTAACGCGGGTAGGCCTTCAGACGTTCGTTGACGCGCTGGATGAGACTCTTCTCGTCGGTCTCCTGGGTCACCGCCACGAGCGTGAGAAACGGCCGACCTTCGCCGATCAATATTCCCTGCTCTATGGTTCCATCGCCAAGAATGGCGAGTTCCACGTCCTGGGGCGGCAGCTTCTCGCCATTGGAGAGCACGAGCACGTCTTTCAGGCGTCCGCGTATGAAGATCCTGCCGTCCCGGATTTCAGCGAGATCGCCGGTATGCAGCCAGCCTTCGCGGTCGAGCGATTTCGCGCTGGCCTCGGGATTGTTCCAGTAGCCCTTCATGATGGTCGGCCCCTTTGCGAGCAGCTCGCCGCCTGCTGCGATTTGCACCTCGACGTTATAGAGCGCGTGGCCGACCGATTCAGGCGTGTTGTCCTCGACGCGGTTCACCGAGATCACCGGGGATGCCTCGGTCATCCCGTATCCCTGGAGAACCGGTAATCCGAGACCCAGAAAGAGCCACGCGATGGCCGGTTCGAGCGGGGCCCCGCCGAGAATGGCGAGCCTCATCCTGCCGCCCAGCCTCGCCAGCACCGGGCCGGCAACACGGCTGAGCAGCAGTGCAAGCACGATGCGGTCGAAGAACCCCGCCTGGCCGCGCGCGGTGCGCCCTCCCGCCGCCACCACGAGATCGAACAACCGTTTCTTGAACGCGGATTTGGCCAGCGCTTCATTAACGCGCTCGGCGAATTTTTCAAAGACGCGCGGCACGGCAAACACCACGGTGGGCCGCTCGCTCGCGAGATCCTCCGCAAGCTGCGACACCGAACGCGCGTAGGCGACTTTCGCACCGAGCGAGAGCGGCAGGTAATAGCCGCCGGTGCGCTCGAACATGTGCGAAAGCGGCAGGAACGAAAGGAACACATCGTCGGGCCGTGCAAGGCGTGTGTGCTCGCAACCCGCGACGTTGGCGAGGATGTTGCCATGCGTGAGCATCACGCCCTTGGGCCTGCCCGCGGTGCCCGAGGTGTAGCAGATCGTGGCGAGCGCGCCGTCTTCGAGCGGTGCGGCCTGGAGCTCCTGCGTCTCTCTCGGCAACACCGCATCGACCGTGTCGTGGCCGCTTCCAGGATCGGCGGCAAGGCACAGCACGCGCGGCAGCGACGCGGCCACGGCGCGCAGAGAATTCGCCATGCGGCTCGACTCCACGACCAGCAGGCGCGCGCCGCTATTCTCAAGGCACCAGGCGACGTTCTCCGGATTGTCGTCCACGTAAAGCGGCACGACGACGAGACCGAGTCCGAGCGCCCCCAGGTCGGCCGCGACCCAATGGATGCCGTTTTTCATGCATAGCGCGATGCGCTCGCCGGGCACGAAACCCTCGGTCCGCAGGAACGCCTGCCAGCGCGCCGCATAGGCGGCGATTTCGCGCGCCGGGATGTCGCGCCAGCCGCCCTCGAGAAACTGGCGGTAGAGAATTCGCTCCGGTGTCGCGAGCTGTGTCTTGAGAAGGCTTGCGATATTGGCCATGGGCAGGCTGTGTTAGGCTCCCGCGCGTTCATCATGCGCAATCCTACGTGAGCTCGCAAGCCTTCTTCGCCTCCTGCCCCAGGGGACTCGAATCGCTGCTTGTGGAAGAGCTGGGCCGGCTCGGCGGGCACAAGGCCGAAACCGTTCCCGGCGGGGTCGCATTCGAGGGCGACATGCGGACCTGCTACCGCGCCAACTTCGAGTCGCGGCTCGCCGGGCGCGTCCTGATGCGGCTCGCCCACGCGCCCTATCGCAACGAACAGGACGTCTACGACGCGGCACTCGCGGTGCGCTGGCCCGAATGGTTCAGCGAAAAACAAAGCATCCGCGTCGACGTCAACGCGATCCGCTCGCCGTTGAAGAGCCTCGAATTCGCGACCCTGCGCATCAAGGATGCGGTGTGCGACCGGTTTCGCGCTGATCGCGGGGATCGGCCCGACGTGGACACGCGCTCGCCGGATGTGCGCGTCCACGGATTTCTGGACCAAGCGAGCGTGACCCTGTACCTCGACACTTCGGGTGACGCTCTCAATCGCCGCGGCTATCGCACGGAAACGACGGAGGCGCCGCTCAAGGAAAATCTGGCGGCCGGCATCGTTCGCCTGAGCGGCTGGGACGCGCAAGAGCCGCTCCTCGATCCCATGTGCGGCAGCGGGACGCTGGTCATCGAGGCGGCGATGATGGCGCTTGCGATCCCGCCCGGACACGCGCGCGGGTTCGGCTTCGAACGCCTGGCCGGGTTCGACCGCCGGTGCTGGACCGAGGTACGCGACGCGGCGCTCGCCCGCCGCAAGCCTTTGCGCAAGCTTTCGATCTTCGCCCGCGACCGCTATGGCGACGAGTTGAAAAAAGCGCGACGCAATCTCGAGGCGGCGGGCCTCGCGGACTGCGTCGAATTGAAACAGGCCGACATCCTGGACACCGGCGCCCCGGCGAACGAGGGTGTACTCCTCGCCAATCCGCCCTACGGCGCGCGGATCGGCGAGGATGCGGCGCTGGCGGAGTTCTACCCGAAGCTCGGCGACACGCTGAAAAAATACTACGCCGGATGGCGCTGCTATCTGTTCTCGGGAGATACGCGGCTTCCCAAACTCATCCGGTTGACCGCATCGAAACGCACACCCTTGTACAACGGCCCCCTGGACTGCCGGCTCTATGAATACCTCATAGTTGCCGGCTCCAACCGCAAGGAGACCGGCCGCTAGCGCATCTGGTTGCGCGCGCTGGAAACCGCCAGAAAAATCTCGCGCAGGAACACCAGCAGCGACAGGATGAATGCGAGCATTGCGGCGATGAACAGCAGGCCGATGAATTTCGACAGGTCGATCGTGATGAAGGCATCGACGAAGGCAACGGCGATCAGCAGTCCGACGAAAAGCGCGCAAACCACAGAGAGCACGATCGAGCCATAGACCAGGCGCACGCGGCGACTGAGGAGATTGAGCTCCGCGCGCGCCGCTTTCTGTCCATCGGGCTGCAGTTGGCGCAGCCGCTCCTCGAGCGTACGGCTGCGGTCCACCGCGCGGCCGAGGCGGTTGGAGAGCACCCCGATGATCGTCCCCACCGCGGTAAGCAGGAACACCGGCGCCACCGCGAGCTGAATGAGCCGCGTGACGTCTATGACGTTGTCGGGGGTCATTGCCTGAGCCTTTCCTGTCTGCCGTGGTTCAAACCATCGCCTTGCGCAGCTGATGCTTGAAATGGTGGATATGGTTGAGTGCGATTTTCAGTTTTCCGCGGTCCTTGGCGGCCAGCGCTTCGTCGCGCTTTTTCTGCCAGTCGTGGATCTTCGCCTTGACCGCGCTCTTGTCGACGCCCTTGACCTCGTGGTGCACGTGCATGTCGATGTTGAGCGCCTTGCAGATCGCGGCGAGCAGATGCTCCTTGTTCAGCTGGGTGTAGCCCTTCACCGCCTCGTGCTCGATGCCGGCGGCAATCTCCCGCAGCTCGGCGAGCGGTTTGCCCTTCAGCTCAGGAAAAGTGTGAGCCATGTCGTCTCCTCGTGATCATCTTGAATAAAAGCGCGATCATGCGGCGAGCAAAGTCTCGATATCGCCCGCGATCGCTGCGGGGCCGGTCTTGGGCGCGTAGCGCTTGACCACCTTGCCGTCGCGTCCGATCAGGAACTTGGTGAAATTCCACTTGATCGCTTCGGTCCCCAGAATACCCGGGGCCGCCTGGGTGAGCCACTTGTAGAGCGGGTGGGCTCCGGCGCCGTTCACTTCTATCTTGTCGAACATCTGGAAGGACACGCCGTAGTTCTTCTGGCAGAACGCGCCGATTTCCGCGGCATCTCCAGGCTCCTGGCCGCCGAACTGGTTGCAGGGAAAGCCGAGCACCTCGAGTCCTTTCGCCTGGTATTTGCGGCTGAGCTCTTCGAGGCCCGCGTACTGCGGCGTGAATCCGCACTCGCTCGCCGTGTTGACGGCCAGCACCACCTTGCCGCGATATTTCGTGAGTACCAGCGTCTCTCCGCTCAGGCTCTTCGCCGAAAATTCGTACAAGTCGCTCATGAATTCACCGAGTGAATGCGTCCTGCGGTATTGCGTATTTCCGGAACCCCGACAAATTTTACACCGGACACCGGGTTCTCGACTGCTGCAGCCAGAGCGATGACCATCTGCTGAAGGCTTACGAGTCCCAGACGGAGCGCCGATTCTCGCGCGAAAGGCAGGGCCTCCATGAGCTTGTAGACGGGCAAAAGCGCGTAAGGCCACCGATGACCCGGCCCGAGCACGTACCAGGGCCTGAGAACGGTCGCCGAAAGCCCGCTCGCCGCGATCAGCGCTTCGCCCTCTTTGCGCGCGGCTATGAAAGCCTTCATTGCGGGCGCGGGGTGCGCCACGCTCACATAGACGAGGTGGCGCACCGCGGCGCGTTTCGCCGCCGTCACCGAGGCCCGGATGGAGGCGAGATCGACTTCCCGGAACTCCCTCGCTTTGGCGGGATTGGGGTGCGGCGTTCCGACCAGATGGACCAGGGTATCGGCCGGGGGGATCGAAGTGTCGAACGCAGCCAGCGCATCCCCGACCACCGCTTCGCTTCCGGCCGGCAGCCTGGAGGCCGAGCCGGCGCGCACCAGAGCGCGTACGGAATGTCCGCGTGCGAGCAGCTCGCGGATCAAGGGCCGCCCGAGATACCCCGTGCCTCCGGTGACGAAGACGTGGTGGCGATTCATGCTCGAAACCGGGTGTGATTCAGGCGGACTCCGCGAATCCCAACCCAAGTTGCAGAAGCTCGTCCCAGGCGTCGCCCTTGACGATGCCTTTGACGATGCGGTCGATTTTGGCGGCGCGCTCCAATGCCGCCAGGAGCGCGGCGTGCGGGAGCCGGCGCGCGGCGCGGCCGATCAGCGACTGCCGCGCCTCGCCCCATACACGAGCTTCGCGGCAGACATCGGCAAGCTGCCGGCCCGCCGCCAGACCTTGCTGCACGCGGGCGATGGCGCGTATCTCCTCGGCGAGTATCCACAATACCCGCGGGGGGGCTTCGCCTTCGCCGCGCAAGCCCTCGAGCATGCGCGCGAGGCGCGAGCGCTCGCCGCCGAGCATCGCCTCGGCGAGTTTGAGAGCGTCGTAGCGCGCGACATTGAGCACCGATTCCCTCACGGACTCGAATCCCAGTTCCCCGGCGGGCAGGAGCAAGGCAAGCTTCTGGATCTCCTGATGCGCCGCGAGCAGATTGCCTTCGACGCAGTCGGCCAGAAATTGCAGCGTCTCCGCGCTCGCCCGCTGTTTTTGCCTTGCGAGCCTCGCGGCAATCCATTCGGGAAGCCGGGTGCGCTCGACCGGATAGACATTGACGACGAGTCCGAGGCTCTCGATCGCCTTGAACCAGGAGGATGCCTGGCCGGCCTTGTCGAGGCGCGGTAGCGTCACCAGGGTGAGCGTGTCGGGCGGGAGCCTTCTGCAAAACGCCTCGATCGCCTCGGCGCCGTCGTTGCCGGGCTTGCCGGAAGGAAGACGGAGCTCGATCAGCTTCTTGTCGCCGAAGAGCGACCGGCTCGCGGCGTGCGCGCCGAGCTCGCCCCAGTCGAAGCTGCGATCGACCGTGAGGACCACGCGATCCAAAAATCCGGCCACGCGCGCGCGCGCGCGAATCGCGTCCGCGGCTTCGAACGCAAGCAGGGGCTCGTCGCCGTGGACCGCGTAAAGCGGCCGGACCTCGCGCGCCAGTTGCGCGTCCAGTTGCTCGAGCCTGAGTGTCGCCATATTCGACGCTCAGTCGGCGATGGCCGTCGCCGGCTTCGCCGCGACCAGGCGCCGCAGGATCTGCTGCACCATGTCGCTCTGCATGTCGCGGTAGAGCAAGACTTCCTCGGTTTCCTTGGCAAGCACCTGCGAGTCGTTGTAGGTCATGTCACGCGTGAGCTGGATTTCGCTCGTCGGTAGGTAGACCTGGCCCTTGGGATCGGTGACGCGGATTGCGACGCGATAGTTCAAACGATATTCGCTCACCCGGCCCTGGGCATTGAACGAAAGAATGACTTTTTCCCGCGCCTCCTGCGTGAAACCGAGCACGGCCTGCGCGTCCTTCGGGTTGTCGACGATGCGCGTCTTGCTCGCTACCGAGACGTTGCGTTTCAGCTCGACCACGAGCGGGGTATTTCCCGGGATGTAGAGCGATTCGAAAGGCAGTTGCGCCTGGCCGCGCAGATGAAAACCGCAAGCGGCGAGCAGCGTCGCGATTGCGACCGCGAAAGCAGCGCGCGAGGAGCTCTCAAACGACCACATTGACGAGACGTCCGGGAACCACCACCACTTTTTTCACCGGCTGGCCGTTGATGAAGCGCGTCACGGCATCGTGGGCGAGCGCGAGCTGCTCGAGTTGTTCGCGGCCAGCGGATTTCGGCGCGCGCATGTGGCCGCGGAGCTTGCCGTTCACCTGGAGGACGAGCTCGACTTCGTCTTGCTCGAGCGCAGCTTGGTCAACGGTTGGCCAGGGAGCGGTGACAAGATCACCGTACTGCGCGACGTACCCAAGGTCTCTCC
>DATHHS010000261.1:0-7807 GCA_035317085.1 Burkholderiales bacterium | reverse complement strand
CGCTTCGGTCTCTCCAACGCCTTCGGCCACGCGAGCGCCCGCATCCCGGGCACGGACAGCTTCTACATGCCTACCCGGCGCAGCCCCGGCCTCGCCAGCGCGGGCGCGCTGCTCGTCGTGAACACCGAGGGCAAGATCCTTTCGGGCAAGGGAACGCCGAACAGCGAGCTCTGGATTCATGCGCGCATCTACGCGGCGCGCCCCGACGTGGGAGGAGTGGTGCACGCGCATCCCCCGGCCTGCGTATGCCTGACGCAGATCGGGCAGCCGCACCGCGTGGTGCACAACCAGGGCGGCGGGTTTCACGCCGGCGTCCCAGAATTCGAGCGCATCGGACTGATCCGCACGCGGGAGCTCGGCGATCTGCTTGCCCGAAAGCTCGGTTCGGCAATCGCGGTCATGATGCGGGGGCACGGCATCACCACCGCGCTGCCCGACGTGCGCGCGGCGACCGCCGCCGCGTGCATGCTGGAGGAGAGCTCCGCCATGCAGCTGGACATGCTCGCCGCCGCGGGCGGGGATCCCGCGCGCATCCGCGCCTATACGCGCGAAGAAGCCGAAGGCCTGAGCGACCAGATCGGCACCAGGGTGGTGGAGCGCGCGTGGGAGTACTACTCGTTCGCGGTAAAACAAAAACCCTTGGGTGCTTAGAGGAACCGGTCTCCTCGTGACGGAGAGAATCTTTCCGGCAGGCTTGCCGTGCGCCGTTTTCCTCGCGATGTCGGCAGTGACCGTCCCGGCATTCGGGGCAGACACGGCGCTCGACAAGTGCCGCGACATCCCCGAGCGGGAAGCGCGTCTCGATTGCTTCGATGCGCTGACCCGTGACAAGGGCGGCCCCGGCCACTATCTCTCAAATCTCTGGAAGCTCGGTCCCGGTCGCGAGCGGATCGGCTTCGACCAGTTGCAGACGCACCGTCCGGTCTACGTTCTGCTGGACCGCTGGACGAACAACGTCAATCAGGCTCCTTCCAGTCCCGCTCCCGATCACACCGTCAATACTCCGTTTGGCCTGAATTCGAACGAAGTGAAATTCCAGCTGAGCTTCAAATCGGAGTTGGTTTCGTCTCGCGATTTCGGCGGCGAGTTTCTCGGCCTCTCCAGCGCCCGTGTCTGGTTCGCCTACACGCAGCAGTCCCACTGGCAACTGTACTCGCCGAGTATCTCGCGGCCTTTCCGCGAAACGGACTATGAGCCGGAGCTGATCCTGACGCTCGGCACCGCGAACCAGGGAGACGGCTGGAAGCTGCTCAACTTCGGACTCGTGCACCAGTCGAACGGCCGCGCGCAGCCCGAATCACGCAGCTGGAACCGGATCTACGCGCAAGGCGGCTGGGAGTGGAACCGGGTTTCCGTGCTAGGACGCGTCTGGGCGCGCATTCCGGAAAGTGCCGATCGCGACGACAACCCGGACATCCAGGATTACATGGGGCGGGGCGACGCGCTCATCCGCTGGGACCTGGGCGGGGAGTACGCAGTTTCTCTGCTCGTTCGCCGCACGCTCGGCAGCCATCTGGGCCGCGGTTTCCTCCAAATGGACTTGACCACGCCGGCGCTCTTCGGCCCGGCGCGGGGCTACGTCCAGATGACCTCGGGCTACGGCGAGAGCCTGATCGACTACAACTTCCGGCAAACCACCCTCGGCTTCGGTATCGTGTACCGCGAGTGGTGAGCCGGCGCCGCGAAGGCCGCGACGGCCTCGCGCGGCGCCATCGGCCGCCTCACTTTTTCCCGGGGCCGGCCTCCTGCACCAGGTTCTTGTCGATGAGCGTGATCTCGATGCGGCGGTTTTTCTTCCGCCCTTCCGGGGTGTCGTTCTCCGCGATGGGTTGGTATTCGGCGCGGCCCGAGGCGACCATGCGCTCAGGCGGGATGCCGTTTTCCTGCAGGAAGCGCACCACGGTCGTCGCGCGCGCGACCGACAACTCCCAGTTGGAGGGGAAGATCTTCTGCGCCGACTTGCTGATCGGCACGTTGTCGGTGTGGCCGACGATCCGGATGACCTTGTCCTCGTAACCTTTCAGCGCCTCGCCGACCTTTTTCAGGACCGCCTTGCCCGTGTCCTTGAGGTTCGCCTTCCCGGAATCGAAGAACAACTGCTCGGCGACGTCGACCGTCAGCATGTCCTTGTACTGCCGCACCTGGAGCTCGCCCTTCTTGACCTCCTCGGTGAGGTTGCGCACCAGCGCGTCGTATTGCGATGTGTTCTGCTGGCTGGCAGCCAGCAGTTGCGCCTTTTGCTGCTCCAGTGCGTCGACCTGCTTGCGCAAGCCCGCCTGCTGCTGCTCCATCGACGTCCTCTGCTGCTCGAGCGCCGAGCGCTGCGCCTGTAGGCCCTGCACCTGATCCCGGAGCTCGCCGCGCTGCTTCTGCAATGCGTCGACCTCCTGATTCTTGTCCGCCTCCAGCTTGTCGTAGGTGCCTTGGCTGACGCAGCCGCCCGCCATGAAGGCCGCGGCGAGCACGGCGATTGTGGCGTGCAATCTCTTTCCGTTCATTTCCATCTCCTGTTTCAAAAGCGATGACTCCCCTAGCTCGATACAATATAACACCGCGGGGCGCAGGCTATCCAGATCGTCATGCTGACGTCATGAAGCGGACTGACAGAAAACTTGGAGAGTTCACATGAAAACGATCGAATTGTTGTCCGCCATGTCCGCCAGGGCGCTGGCAGTGTTCCTCATGGCCGGCTGCGCGAGCACGCCCCCGGCGTCCGCCCCCGGGGTGAGAGCCGAGCTTGCCCCGACCGGGACGCTGCGCATCGCCGTCTTCACCGGCAACCCGGTGCTCGGCACGCGCGACAAGGCGAGCGGGGAAGTGACTGGAACGACGGTAACGATGGGACGCGCGCTCGCGGCGCGCGTGGACGTCCCCGTGAAGATCATCGAGTACACCGCGATCGCGAAGATGGTCGAGGACGCGAAGACGGGCGAATGGGACATCGCGGTCGTCGCTTTCGACCCGGCGCGGCGCAGCGTGCTCGATTTCGCGCCGCCGCACATCGTCGTCGATCTCACCTACCTGGTCGCGCCGGGCTCGGCGATCAGGAGCGTGCCCGAGGCCGACAAGGCCGGAGTGAACATCGCCGCTGCACGCGGCGCCGCGACCACGCTCTACCTGCAACGCACGCTCAAGGAGGCACAGGTCATGCAGGCCGAGAACGAGCCGGCTGCGTTCAACCTGATCAAGGAAGGCAAGGCGCAGGTTTACGCGCAGAACCGCTACATGCTGCTGGGACTCGCCGACAATCTTCCCGGCGCGCGCGTGCTGGACGACCGCTTTTCAGCGGCCGAGATGTCGATCGCGCTGCCGAAAGGACGCCCCGCGGCGCTCGCCTACGTCAGCGAGTTCGTCGAGCAGTCGAAAAAATCAGGGACGGTGCAGCGGGCGATCGAAACGGCGAAGCTGCGCGGCGTGAGCGTCGCGCCGTGATACCTACATGCGGGGCGCGAAGCTCGCTCCGCCGCGGCTCCCCTGGGCGGGGAGGCTCGTCCGGACGGTGAAGTTTCCTGCCGTGATGGCGTTCGGCCCGTTGAACGTACCGGGCATGATGCCGGGGCCCACGACATTTCCTGCAGTCCGGCCCGTAAAAGGCATCGGGACGAAGTGCGGACGCCGATGGCGGACCGGGACCAGGGCGACGGGCCCCGCATACGGAGTATTGCCGCCGTAGTCTGCCTGCGACGCCTGCGTGTAGGCCGCAAGCTCATACTGTTGTTGCCGGGCCAGTCGCTCGTTGTACAGTTGCTGCTCCAGCCTGGCCACCCTGTCTGAAAGGGCCGGATTCGCTCCAGCGATCGCCGCCGCGCGCGCGATCGACGGGTCGGTCGTATAGACCGAAATCCTGTCGGTCACCGTGTCGACCTTCTTCCTGTTCGTGGGCGCGTTGTCGGAGTAGTGCGTTTTGCCTGCCTCGTCCACCCATTTGTAGATTTGCGCTTGAGCCGGTCCGCCGGCAGCCGCCAGCAGAATCACAACCAGGGATGAGATGAGCGTCTTCATGATCGCGTGCTCCGGGACGATGATTCAGATGCTAGCAAAGTCCCGCTTCGCGCGGAGCGATTAAAGTGTTTCAAATTGTGTTGCGCGTAGCACTTCGGCCACATCCGGTGTCGCCTAGGTCTGGATCCGGATAGGCAACGAGCGAATCGGCTTGCCCGTCGCCGCAAACAGCGCGTTTGCCACTGCGGGTGCAATAACCGGCGTGGCGGGTTCGCCGACGCCGGTGGGTTTTTCGTTCGAACGCACGATGTACACGCCGACCCGCGGCATTTCGCTCATGCGCAGCGGCATGTAGTCGTGGAAGTTCGACTGCTCGACCACGCCGTCCTTCAGGGTGATCGCCCCGTACATCGCAGCGCTCAGGCCGTAGACGATGCCGCCTTCCATCTGCGCCCGGATGACGTCCGGGTTCACCGCTACGCCGCAGTCGACTGCGCACATGACGCGGTCCACGCGCCAGGAGCCGTCGCGCCTCACCGTGACTTCCGCGACCTGTGCGACCACCGTATTGAACGACTCGTGCACGGCGATGCCGCGCCCGCGCTTGTCGCCCAGCCTGGCCGAGACCAGCGGCGTGTTCCAGTCGGCCTCGGTCGCCGCCATTTCGAGCACCGCCTTGTGCCGCGGAGACTTTGCGAGCAGCGCGAGGCGGACCTGATACGGATCTTTCCCGGCCGCCACGGCGAGCTCGTCCAGAAACGTTTCGGTCGAGAACGCGGTGTGGGTCGAACCGACCGAGCGCCACCACTGCACCGGCACGCCCATCTTCGGCGAATGCAGCTCCACGCCGAGATTGGGAATGAGGTAGGGGAGATTTGCCGCGCCCTCGACCGAAGTTGCGTCGATGCCGTCCTTGACCATCATGCCTTCGAACGCGGTGCCGGCGAGGATCGACTGCCCGACGATGCGGTGCTGCCAGGCGATGATGTTCCCTTGGGCATCTAGCCCGGCTTTCAGCGCGTGGTGATACATCGGACGGTAGTAGCCTGCGCGCATGTCGTCTTCGCGCGCCCAGACAAGCTTGACCGGCGCGCGGCCGTCGATGGCCTTCGCGATTTGCACCGCCTCGACGACGTAGTCGGAGTGCGGATTGGCGCGGCGGCCGAAGCTGCCGCCCGCGAAGAGCATATTGATCTTCACCTGTTCGGGCTTCATCCCGAGGACCGTCGCGACCTCCGCCTGGTCGATCGACTGGAACTGCTCCCCGTTCCAGATTTCGCACGCATCCGCGGAGAGCTTCACGACACAGTTCATCGGCTCCATGGCCGCGTGCGCGAGGTAGGGGAATTCGTAAGCCGCCTCCAATGTCTTCGCCGCACGCGCGAACGCCGCGGCGGGATCGCCCTCCTGTTTCGCCAGCCGGCCCGGCGTCGCGGCCAGTTTCCTGTATTCGGCCGCGATCTCGGCGGACCCCAGCTTGAACGCCCCGGACTCATCCCAGTCGACCGTCAGCGCGTCGCGGCCTTTCTTGGCCGACCAGAAATCACTCGCGAGCACCGCCACGCCCTGCGGAATCGCCACCACATCGACCACGCCTTTCACGGCTTTCGCTTTCGCCGCGTCGAAGGACTTCGGTTTTCCGCCGAATCGCGGCGGATGCGCGACCACGGCCGTCAGCATCCCGGGGAGCTTCACGTCCTGCGTGTAGATCGCAGTCCCGTTCGACTTGGCGCGGCTGTCGGTGCGGGGTGTGCGCCGGCCGATCAGGGCGAAGTCCTTCGGGTCCTTGAGCGTTACTTCCTGCGGAACCGGCAGCTTGGCCGCGCTCACGGCGAGCTGGCCGAAGCTCGCCTTGCGGTTCGAAGGCGCGTGCATCACCGCGCCGCGCGCGACCGTGATCGAATCCGGCTCGACCTTCCATCGCTCGGCCGCCGCAGCGACGAGCATCGCGCGCGCCGCGGCGCCGGCCTTGCGCATCTGCTCGTACGAATTGGCGATCGCGGTGCTGCCGCCCGTGCCCTGCATCGTGCCGAGCAGGAGATTGTTGTAGCGGCTCGCATCGGCGGGCGCGCCTTCGGCACGGATCTGGCTCCAGTCGGCGTCGAGTTCCTCGGCGACGAGCGTCGGCAGTCCGGTATGCGTGCCCTGACCCATCTCCAGGTGCTTCACGATCACCGTGACCGTGTTGTCCGCGCCGATGCGAACGAAGGCGTTGGGTTCGAACGTGCCCGCCGCGACGGCGCTGCCGCCGCCCTGGCCGGGACCGGCCATTTGCGCGAGCGAGGGCACGGCGACTCCGAGCGTGAGCCCTGCGCCTGCTTTCAGGAAATCGCGGCGACTGAGGTTGATGATTTCGAATGTACTCATACGTTTCTCCTGACGCATTCGAGTTTCAATGACGCGTCATTTCACGCTCCGCGCCGCGACCTTGATCGCTGCGCGGATACGGGTATAGGTGCCGCAACGGCATATGTTGCCGTTCATCGCTTCGTCGATTTCAGCGTCGGTCGGCCGCTTCACTTTGGCGAGCAGGGCCGCGGCGCTCATGATCTGGCCCGACTGGCAGTAACCGCACTGCGGCACGTCGTTCTCGACCCACGCGGCCTGCAAGACCTTGCCTTCCTTGGTCTGGCCGATGCCTTCGATGGTGGTGACTTTCTTGTTGGCGGCGGCGCTCAAAGGCGTCGAGCAGGATCGGACGGCCTGGCCGTTCAGATGCACCGTGCATGCGCCGCACAGCGCCATACCGCAGCCGTACTTGGTGCCGGTCATGTTGAGTTGGTCGCGCAGCACCCACAAGAGCGGCGTGTCGGGATCGGCGTCCACCGGCATCCGGTGGCCGTTGACGTTCAGGGTCATCATCGAAGAACTCCTCGGGGAAGATCAGCCAGGCTATTTTCTGCCTTGCCGGCGGCTTTGTGTAGTGGGTACGCGGGGCGAGCGCCTTGCGAAGGAAACGCAGGGACTTCGGAGATCGCGTACGCGACGCACGGCCACGCCCGCAAGCGGGCCTGTCCGCGCGAGACCGGTCAAGGCTTGCGCGCCGCTGTCTGACTTTCGCTAGTGGTTGGTCGAGACCGTCGAGTTGGACGTGGCTACCGCCACAGCCGCAGCCGCACCCACCGCGATGACGGCCATGATGGTCGATGTGGGGCCGCCTGCTGCAGCCGGAAGCGACGCCCCTTGCGACGCACCGCCCACCGTTTGAGCGACCTGAATCGGGCCCTGGGCGGGCGCGGTCTGCGCAAAACCGTCGACGGCAAACGCGAGTGAGGCAAGCGAGACAAATACGAGTGAGACAGAGACGAGCGAGACAGAGACCGGCAAGGTTTTCACCTATCCTCCTGATTCAAAAGGGTCGAAGCCCGATTTGGTGGATTATAGGCCTGGTTGCGAGCCGTGCGAACAGGCTTGCGTGATTTTTTTCGCTCATCGGTCTGCCAACGCCGGGTAGAGCGATTGCGCCGTGCGGAAAAAAATCCAGTCGCGATCGCGGTTCGGGAGCGCCGCGAGGGCCGAGCGCGCCTCGGTGAGAATGTCCGCGAGCGCTCCCTCGGAGGCCGGATAGTTCGAGCCCCAGGCGATGCGCGAGGCGCCGAATTCGCCTACCACGCGCCTGAAGAAGCTCTCCGGCGTGGCCTTGCCGGCGCGCGACTCGCGCACATTGTGCGTGCTCAACTTGAGATAGAGATTGCCGTACCGTGCGAGCGAAAACAGGCTTGCCGCGGCGGCGTACGGAGGTCCGTCGTCGATCGCCGGTCTCGCCATGTGGTCGAGAATGACGCGCACGCGCGGGAAACGCTCGAGCACCGTCACGAGCTGCGGAAGTCCGGCGGCGCGCAGCTGAACGCACACGGGGATTCCG
>DATHHS010000260.1:0-9028 GCA_035317085.1 Burkholderiales bacterium | reverse complement strand
CCAGGAGGACCTGGAGCGGCGCGAGAGCGTCGTGGTTTACTACGCACGGCTTGAATCCGCGGCCCGCGCCAGCCTCGCGGAGGCTCTCCTCTGGTTGATAACGGCACTGGTCGCCGCGATTTTCGGCTTTGTCGTGTCGATCGAGAAAGCGCGGACGCCGAACTGATGTCCGGGCGCTTGCGCCGACGGTGACGCGGTGCTGGCCCGTCTCAAAGAACGCGCCCGCGCGCTCAAGTCCGAGACCGTCGCGCTATGCCTGGCCGCGCGGCACCCCGATACTCCGTGGTATGCGAAGCTGCTGGTGGCAGGCATCGCGGCGTATGCGCTGAGCCCGATCGACCTCATCCCGGATTTCATCCCGGTACTGGGTTACCTCGACGACCTGATTCTCATTCCATTGGGTATCGTCCTCGCGGTCAGGCTGATTCCGGGTCCGGTGATGGAGGAATGCCGTGCGCGTGCTCGGGAGCTGCTCGAGAGCGGCCGGCCCGTAAGCCGCATCGCCGCGGCGGTCATCGTCTGCGTTTGGATTGCACTCGGAGCGGTGTGCGCTATGTGGGCATACGCACACTGGAGGGCCCCTTGAAACGGCTCGCTTGTGCACCGATGTTGATCGGGCACAGTAGAATGTTCGATTGAGACATTTGATCGTATTGCTTGGAACGTTCCTGGGGACGCAACGTGATCGTATTTGAGCTCGTTTGTCCGGATCGTCATCGCTTCGAGGGCTGGTTCGCCTCGGCGAACGACTTTGAGAGCCAGAAATCCCGCGGCCTGCTCTCGTGCCCGGTTTGCGGTTCCGGGATCGAGAAACTGCTCACCGCCAAGATCGGCAGGGCCGAGGCCCAACCGGTTCACGATCACGCGCAAGCTCCTGTCGCGCCGGGCGCGCAAGCGCGCCATATCCAGGAAATCATCGACTACATGCTGCTCAACACTGAGAACGTGGGCGAGCGCTTTCCGGAGGAGGCGCGGCGCATCCACCGCAAGGAAGCCCCGGAGAGGAGCATTCGCGGCGTCGCGACCGGCGAGCAGACTCAGGATCTGCTCGACGAAGGCATCGCGGTGATGCCTTTGCCGCTACCGCCCCGCAAGGACTGGCACTGACCTCACCCCCGGCCCCTCTCCACTCCGTGGAGAGGGGAGTCTGCCCACCTAAACCAGTTGCCGTTGCTTGCGCAGTTCCGGCATGCAGTGCCGGATCCATTGCGCGGTGATTTTCTCCTGAAGCGAATTCTGCTTGAGCCGCTCGGAGAGCGCGGCGAAATCGACTTCGTCGAGCGCCTGGTCCTGGTTGAAGCAGGAGAAGACGTAGCTCGTCTTTCCGGTGTGCGGATCGCGGTGCGGTTGCAGGCACTGAGCGCAGATCTCCTTCAGCATGCATTGCATCGGCGAGTTGATCGAACCGATCGCGGCGTGGCCCGGTTTCAGGTGAGGCTTCAACACGTCGTGGCGCGCGCGCGCCACCGCCGCCATCATGCGGTCCGAGCCTATGGCGATGAGCCGGCCGGCGTCCTCCGTGCGGATCGTCGGCGGCCCGAGCCTGCCTTGTGCGTAGGCGTCCATCGCCTGCACGATGTTGCCGACGAAGTTGCGGTCCTGCGGGCGCGTCGGGCGGAACCCGGGTTCTTCGTCGCAGCACCACACCACCAGGTCCGCGGCATTCTCGATCTCGGCGATCTTGTAGCGGTCGATGACCTTCTTGTAGCCGGCGAAGTACAGCACCTTCGACCCGCTCGCGCGAAACGCCTGGCCTATGGAGAAAAGCACGGCGTTGCCCAGACCTCCGCCCGCAAGGATCACCGTTTCGTTCTTCGCGATGTGCGTCGGAGCGCCGGTCGGGCCCATGAGGATGACGGGCTCCCCGGGCGCAAGCATCGCGCACAGGTCGGAGGAGCCGCCCATTTCGAGCACGATGGTCGACACCAATCCGCGATCCCGGTCGACCCAGGCCCCGGTCATCGCGAGGCCCTCCATCTGCAGGCGCGTGCTCGTTGCCGCATTCCTGACGAGCGGTGAGAGCGTCTCGAAATTCTGCAGCCGGTAGAACTGGCCCGGCTGGAATTTGCGCGCGGCGAGCGGCGCCTTGATGACCACTTCGACGATGGTGGGCGTGAGCCTCTCGACCTTGTGGACGGTCGCGAGCATCTCGTGGGAGAGCGAAGCGAAGAACGCGGCGGGCGTGCTCCGCGTCTGCGGAGGCGCTTTTGCCAGCACCCGCGACACGACCGGATAGCCTTGGCGCGCCGAACCGAGCGCCTTGACCACGTTGCCGAAATACGAAGGATGCAGGTCGCCGAAAAAACTCACGAAGCGTCCGTCCGGAAAACGCGACAGCAGCACCTCGGAGCGCTCGGGCTTCGAAATTGCACGCTGCGGGGTGAGCGGCCGTCCTTCCTCGTCGCAGGCTTGAAAATATTTTCCGTCCAGCGCGAAATGCGCGGAGTGCTCGCGCGCGAGCACGGTATTGGGCTGGGTGCCGGCGGCGACGAAGACCGTGTGCGCCGGCAGCCAGTGCTCCGCCGATTCCAGACCGCTCGGCGCGGAAAAGCGCATGCCGCGCACCGCGCCGTAGTTGTCCACGTCCACGGCGACCGGGGACAGGCCTTCGGCGAAGGCGATGCCTTCTTCGAGCGCCTTTTCCACTTCCTCGTGGTTGAGCGTGTACGAAGGGCTGTCGACCAGGCGCCGCCGGTAGGCGATGGTCACGCCGCCCCAGTGCTGCAGCAGCTCGACGATGCGGGCCGGCCGGTTCTCGAGCGCGGCGGTCAGGCGCTCCTCGCGCACGGCGCGCGCATGCGCGAGAAATTCCTCGGCGATCTCCCGCTCCTGGTCGTCCCATTTTTCGCGCACGGCGTCTTCGCCGCTTTGCGCGGCGAGCGCTTCGTAGCGCGTGAGAAATTTCTCCACCTGCACCAGGTAGTAGGCGAGCGACTCAGTCGCGGTGTCGATCGCCGTGAGGCCGCCGCCGACCACCACCACGGGCAGGCGCAGCTGCATGTTGGCGATCGAGTCCGCCTTGGCCGCGCCGGTGAGCTGCAGCGCCATGAGAAAGTCGGACGCGGCGCGCACCCCGCGCGCGAGACCATTGGGAATGTCGAGCACCGTGGGCTTGCCCGCGCCCATGGCGAGCGCCACGTGGTCGAAACCGAGCTCGAGCGCGTCCTCGACCGTGACCGTCCCTCCGAAGCGCACCCCGCCGAAGAGGGCGAACTGATCACGCCGCTCGAGGAGCAGGCGCACCAGCTTGAGGAAGTTCTTGTCCCATCGAACCGTGATGCCGTACTCGGCGACGCCGCCGAATCCCGCCATGACGCGGTCGTCGAGCGATTCGTAGAGCGTCTTCACATCGCGCACCGGTTCGAAAGGCGCACGCGAGCCGTCGGCTTTCACTCCGGAGAATTTTTCCGGCAGCGGCTCGATCTTGAGCCCATCGATGCCGGCCACCGCGTGCCCCTCGTTCATCAGGTAATGCGCGAGAGTGAATCCGGCCGGACCCATGCCCGCGACGAGCACCTTGCGGCCGCTCGCGGGCAAAGGCAGCGGCCGGCGGAAATTGAGCGGATTCCAGCGCGTGAGCAGCGAATAGATCTCGAAACCCCAGGGCAACTCGAGCACGTCCTTCAGCGTCCGGGTTTCCACCTGCGGGATGTTGACCGGCTCCTGCTTCTGGTAGATGCAGGATTTCATGCAATCGTTGCAGATGCGGTGACCGGTCGCGGCCACCGTGGGATTGTCGATGACGATCACGGCGAGCGCGGACAGTGCCTTGCCCTGCGATTTCAGCGTGTGGAACTCCGAGATTTTCTCCTCGAGCGGGCAGCCGGCGAGCGTCACGCCGAAGGGACTTTTCTTGAATACCGTTTTATGCGGCGCATCGGCGGAAGGTTTTTCCTTCAAACCCTTGGAGCAGGAATCCTTGTTCTGCGTGTGGCACCAGATGCAGTAGTTGGACTGATCGAGCGCGCCGACCAGATCGGTTCCCGGATCGGTGAGCGTAAAGCCCTGGCGGCGGCGGATGTGCTCGGGTCGGATGGTGTGGACGACCACGCCCTCGCGTTCGTTCTTCTGCGCGTTCACGAGCAGGTTCTGGGGATCGATCTTCGCCGGCGTCTTGAACAGGATCCCGGAATGGACGTGCTCGCGGCCCGCAGGCGTGTGCAGCGCCCAGGCCGAGTATTTCATCGCGAGGTCGAGCGCCACCGTGTGCCCGGCTTCGTCGCCGAGCCAATAGCCGACTTTTTTCGCGAAGGTCAGCTCGTCGAACTGCCCGCCGAAGTGTTTTTTCAGCTCAGCCTCGAGCGCGGGCCCGTCGAGCTTGGCGGCCTCCTCGGGCTTCACCTTGTTCGCCGCGCGGCGCTGCACGAACTGGCGCTTGACGCTGTAGAGCGGGGCGAGCTCGTCGTGCTGCGCGGCGAGCGCGAGATATTCCTCACGGATGCCGAACAGCTCCGCGAGAAAATCGTCCAGATGAGGCGCGATCTCGATGATCAATCCCGATTCGGACTTCGAATCGAGATTCGAAGCCGCGCGCGCGGCTTCGAGCTGCGGCCTCAGCGCGGATTCCGCAGCACCGAGATGGTCGAGGAACGCGGCATCGAGCCTGGCAAGGCCGTCGCGCTGGTAGAGTTCCGCGAAGGACAGGCCGTGAGCAAGCTTCAGCATGGTGATATTCCGTCACTCCCGCGAAAGCGGGAGTCCAGTGCAGTGCGAGCAATCGAGCTGGATTCCCGCTTGCGCGGGAATGACAGGAAGGCGACTAGCGCTCAAGGTGTTCCAGCTTGTCCTTGACGTCTTTCCACTGGTCGGCGTCGGCCGGGCCCGGCTTGGCGTCGGTGATCACGGGCCAGATCTTCGCGAGCTCCGCATTCAGGGCGGTAAATTTCTTTTGTCCTTCGGGCAGGTCTTCCTCGGGAACGATCGCGTTCACCGGGCACTCGGGAATGCACACCGCGCAGTCGATGCACTCGTCCGGATCGATCACCAGCATGTTCGGCCCTTCGTGGAAGCAATCGACGGGGCAGACATCGACGCAGTCGGTGTACTTGCACTTGATGCAGCTTTCCATGACGACGTGGGTCATCGCGCGATCCTTGCGTTTGGCGGCGCACCCGAAGGGAGCCTTGGGAGTCCAAAATTATAAGGCTTTCGTGCCGTCGCTTGAAGCGCGGACTGATGGTCATTGGTCATTTGCTTATATCCGGATCGGGGTTGCGATAGAATCCGGTTCCGCCGGCAGGGCAGGGAACTCGGGCGTCCAGAGTCGGTCTGTGTCAGGGACGAGGTTGTTTGGGAGACGCGGTGATCAAGGTTGAAAATCTCAGCAAGTCCTTCGCGCAGAAGCGCGCGGTCGATGATATCTCCTTCGAGGTCGCCAAAGGCGAAGTCCTGGGATTCCTGGGGCCCAACGGCGCGGGCAAATCGACCACCATGCGCATGATCACCGGCTTTATTCCGCCGAGCGCAGGCCGCGTCTCGGTGTGCGGCCTGGACGTGCAGGAGAATCCGATCGAGGTGAAGCGCCGCATCGGTTATCTCCCGGAGGCGGCGCCTCTGTATACCGACATGTCGGTGCTGGCCTTTCTCAAGTTCTCCGCAGAGATGCGCGGCCTGCACGGCGAAGACCGCCGCAACGCGATGCGCCGCGTAGTCGAGCTGTGCCACCTGGAGAGCGTGCTCGGTCAGACGATCGATACGCTCTCGAAAGGCTTCCGCCACCGCACCTGCCTCGCGCAGGCGCTGATCCACGATCCCGAGGTGCTGATCCTCGACGAGCCGACCGACGGCCTCGATCCGAACCAGAAGCACGAGGTGCGCACGCTGATCCGCGAGATGGGGGAGAGCAAGGCGATCATCTTCTCGACGCACATCCTCGAGGAGGTCGAGGCGGTCTGCACTCGCGCGATCATCATCGACCGCGGCCGCATCGTCGCCAACGGCACGCCGCAGGAACTGAAGGCGCGTTCAGGCAGCGGGACGCTGGAGGATTTCTTCCGCTCGATCACCCGCTCCGATACGGTCAGGGAGGCGGCATGAGCGGCGGCATGAAGGCAAGCTGGCCCCCGATAAAGACCATCGCCAAACGGGAGCTCTCCGCGTATTTCGAGTCTCCAGTCGCTTACGTGTTCCTGGTGATTTTCCTTCTGCTTTCCGGATTCTTCACTTTCACCCTCGGCGGTTTTTTCGAGCGCGGCGAAGCCTCGCTCGCGGCTTTCTTCAACTGGCTGCCTTGGCTGTTCCTGTTTCTCGTGCCCGCCGCGGGTATGCGCTTGTGGTCGGAGGAGCGGCGTCTGGGGACGATCGAGCTGCTGTTTACGATGCCGGTGGCGCCGTGGCAGGCGATCGTCGGCAAGTTTCTCGCCTCGTGGCTGTTCCTCGTCATCGCGCTTGCGCTGAGCTTTCCGATCGTGATCACGGCCAACTGGCTCGGCGATCCCGACAACGGGGTGATCGCGAGCGGCTACGTCGGTGCGGCCCTGCTCGCCGGTGCCTATCTCGCGATCGCCTGCATGACCTCAGCCTTTACGCGCAACCAGGTGGTCGCTTTCATTCTGGCGGTGGTTCTGTGTCTCTTGCTGATCCTGGTGGGCTTTTCACCGCTCACCGATCTGCTGGCGCGCTGGGCGAGTCCATGGCTGGTGGAAGCGGTCGCGAAGTTTTCCGTTCTCACCCATTACGACGGATTCCAGAAAGGAGTGCTCGACTCGCGCGACCTCCTTTACTTCATCTCGGTGATCGCCTTTGCGCTGTTCGCGACCGGCGTCGTCATCCGCAATCAACGGGCGGGCTGAGAGCGACATGAACAAGAAGACTGAAAATCTGCTGTATTCGGCCGGCGGCCTCGCGGCGGCCTTCGTGATCCTCGTCCTGCTCAACCTGGTCCTGGGCGCCGCGAGAGGTCGCATCGATCTGACCCAGGGCAAGCTCTATACGATCTCCGAAGGCACGCGCGCCGTGCTCGGCAAGCTCGATTCCCCGGTCAAGATCCGCCTGTACTTCAGCCAGAACGACGTGCCCTTGCCGATCAAGGCTTACGGCCGCAGGGTGGAAGATCTGCTCGCCGAGTTCAAGCAGGCAGGCCACGGCAAGGTCGTCATCGAGAAACTCGATCCGGAGCCCGACTCCGATGCGGAGGATTCGGCGACCCTCGAAGGCGTCGAGGCGCAGACCTTGCCCGCGGGCGACAAGTTCTACCTCGGAGCCTCGGTCAGCTACGCCGACCAGAAAGTGGCCCTGCCGGCGCTTGCGCTCGATCGCGAGCCCTTGCTCGAGTACGATCTGACGCGCGCCATCACCCGCGTCACCGTGACGGCGAAGCCGGTGATCGGAGTGATGAGCGCGCTGCCGGTGTTCGGCATGCCACCCAGCCAGTTCACCGGCGGCCAGCCGATGGAACCGCAGGTGTTCATCACCGAGTTGAGGCGCGACTACACGGTCAAGCGAGTCGGGCTGGATCCCGAGAAGATCGACGACGACATCAAGGTGCTGGTGGTGATCCACCCGCGCGGCATCAGCGAGCACGCGCAGTACGCACTCGACCAGTTTGTGCTCCGCGGCGGGAAACTCATCGCCTTCCTCGACCCCAACGCCTACTTCGACCAGATGGGCCAGATGGGAGGCATGGGGGGCGGAGGGGGTACGCCGTCCTCGCTCGACAAGCTGCTCAAGGCCTGGGGAATCGGCTTCGATTCCGGAAAAGTCGTGCTCGATATGCGCTACCTCACGGGCGCGGGCGCCCGCTCGCTGCCGACGCTGCTCTCCCTGAACGACAACGCCTTCGATCCGAAAGACATCACCACGGCGCGGCTCGGATCGGTGCTGATGCCCTTTGCCGGCGTGTTCACCGGCAAACCGGCGGAGGGCTTGAGCGAATCCGTTCTCATCAAGACCTCGGCCTACTCGCAGCTCGTGGATTCCTTCGCGGCGATGACCCAGGGCGAGGCGGCCATCAAGAGTTTTCAGCCCACCAACACCGAATGGCCGCTTGCGATACGGCTGACGGGAAAGTTCAAGACCGCCTTTCCGCAGGGGCGGCCAGGGGCCGAGGCCGACAAGAACGCAAAGGCGCCCGAGCCGAAGGCGGCAAAGGCGCTCGGGAAGAAGACCGCGAAAGCGCCCGAGCCGAAAACCGAAAGCGCATCCCTTAAGGAATCGGCGGAGAACGCCGTGGTGCTGGTCGGCGACAGCGATTTCATCAACGACGGCGCGGCAGTGCAGATCCAGGAGATCTTCGGGCAGAGAATCGTGATCCCGCGCAACGGCAACATCGCCTTTGCGCAGGCGCTGGTGGATCAGTTCGCCGGCGATCCCGCCCTGATCAAGCTGCGCAGCCGGGCGAGCGCCGCGCGGCCGTTCACCCTGATCCGCGACATGGAGGCGAAGGCGCAGCAGGCCTATCTCGGCAAGATCAAGGAGCTCGAGGACAATCTCAGCCAGACGCAGGTCAAGCTCGGCGAGCTGCAAAAGGGCAGGGGACCGGGCGCGGGAGCGATTCTCTCGGCCGAGCAGCAGACCGAGCTTGAGAATTTCCGCAGAAAGGCCGCCGAGACGCGCCTCGCGCTGAAAGAAGTGCGCCGCGAGCTGCGCGCCGACAGCGAGGCGCTGCAGTTCTGGACCAAGGTGCTGAACATCGCGCTGGTGCCTCTGCTGGTCGCCGCGGCCGGTATCGCGCTCGCGATCCTGCGCCGGCGCAGGACGCCCGTGCTGTGAATCGCAAACAATTCCTTATCGCGCTCGGGGTGCTGGTCGTGCTCGCGGCGGCGGGCGCGGCGGTCGTTTTCTCCGACCGCTCGGCCTGGACGAGCACCGACTCGCGCGCGGGCCAGAAGGTGCTCGCGGGATTGAAAATCAGCGAGGTCGCCGAGATCGCGATCAAGGATTCCTCGGGCGAGCTGCATCTCGTGCGGGCGCGACCGGCTGGACCCTGCGCGAGCGCGCCGATTTCGCCGCCGACACCGATCGCATCGCTTCGCTGCTGGTGAAGCTCGCTGAGCTGAAAATCGTTCAAAGCGAACCGCTGCCTGAGAGC
>DATHHS010000259.1:0-13848 GCA_035317085.1 Burkholderiales bacterium | reverse complement strand
CCGGTAATGCCTCTGACGAAAACCCTGTCCTGCTTGCTGTGGTAATGCGATTCGATGCCCATGACACCTCCGCTCCAGCCGGGATTATACCCTTACCCGTTGGCGCCGCCGCCCTCAGGGTCGCGGCCGTGCGCCCCATGAACATGGCGGCGATTCGCTCGTACGCGAGGCGCGCGCGGGTCCTCGCTGAACACCAGAGATTTGACGGTAACGGGAACCGTTTGCGAAGGCATGCGTATGCGGCCCAGGTCGATATAGTCGAAATCCCAGAGGACGACGCCGTCGATCACGAGGATTTCGCTCGCTACACCCATTTCATCCCGCAGGATCGCCCCCAGGGTCTGCGCGATATCGCCGTCGACCATGACGTATAGCGGCATGCCGTCCGCGATCGTATTCGCCAATCCGTTCCGTATGCCCAGAGCGAAAGCGGCGATGCGCTCGTAGGACGGCAGGCCCTCCCAGCGCAGAGCGAGCGCCGCTTCTGTCTCGCCTTCGACGAGATCGAAGGCCTTGAAGTGTTCGCGGATCGCTTTGGCGAGCTTTCCGGAATCGATGAACTCCTCGCAGACGTAAGGCGGCCGCAACACCTGCAGGTTTTTCCTGGGCAGCAGCGCGCCCGGGTTCGAGATGTAGATGGTGTTGCCGCTCAACTGCACGCTGTATTCGGAAGCCCCCAATGCGGTAGCGCGGATGCACTCGCCCGGCGGCAGCAGCGGCCAGGGCAGCCCTCCCGCATCCGCTTTGCGCCGCAGGGCAAGGCCCAGCAGGCGCCCCATGTCGCCGAAATCACGCGTCTCCCGCTGATACACATATTCCGCGACTCCTCCGGAAAACATCACTCCGTCGACGCTGCCGAACGCGGGCAAGGGCTCGGTCAGGAAAAGATCCCGGACATCGGGCGCCAGCGGCCGCTCGGAAATGCAGGCGAGAATGGCGTCCGCCATCGATTCGGCGACGCGCTCCATGGAATCGGCGTCGGCGACGTCGCCGCGCTTCCACTGGAAGCCCGCCCGGGCCGCGAGATGGCGCCCGGCCGGATCGAGGCGCACGATCCGCCGCTCTTCGTCGATCACCTGCAGGCGGCCCCCGACGTGCACGGCGGCCGTGGCGATCACCTGCCCTCGCTCTATCAGCGCGAGCTTGGTGGTGCCGCCGCCGATGTCGACATTGAGAAGCCGCTTGCCCGAGTCGTGCGACACCCGGGCCGCGCCCGAGCCGAAAGCGGCGAGCATCGACTCCATGTGGTGGCCGGCGGTGGCGCAGACGAATTCCCCGCGTTGCTCCGCCAGAAGGCTGGCGATGGCCTCGGCGTTTTCGCGCCGCAGCGCCTCGCCGGTCAGGATCACGACGCCGGCGTCTATGTCGTCCGGATGGAGCCCCGCGCCGGCAAAGGCCGCGTCGATGATGGCGCCCAATTGGGTGTCGTCTATCAGTTCCTCGCTGCGATAAGGAGTCAGGGAGATCGGGGACTGGTACAGCGTCTCCCGGGACACGACGAAATAGCGGCTCGAAAGCTCCTCGCCCATTCGCCGCAGGTTCATCCGGGAGAAGATCACCTGCGTGCCCGAGGACCCGATGTCGATGCCGACGCTGGTCAGCGAAACGTGATCCTGGATCCACAGTGGATTGCTTTCGAGGGCGCCCTCCGGATCGAAATGATCGTGGTCGTGGTCCACCTCTTCGTCTCCGTCATGCCTGTGATCGTAGTCATGACCCTGGACGTGGTCCGCGAGGCGGTGGGTCCCCTTCGGATTTGGACCTTTATCGTCGGCCATCGCGGGATTCCGGTTGGGGCAAGCTGTCGCCGCCGAGCGCTTCGCTCAGCGCGCGTGCTTCGGCAGCGCCTTGGGCGTCGCGGTCGGCTTCGCTCACCGCGCGCGCGCGCTCGTAGAACGCGCGCGCGCCCCCGCGATCGCCCCGCAGTGTGCTCGCGCGGCCCAGGCCGATCAGGTCGAGGTAAATCTTGCGGGGCACTGCCAGCTCCCGGTCGATCGCCAGCGCCTCGCCGAGATATCCGGTCGCGGCGCCCGCGTCACCCGCACGTATCGCGGTCACGCCCAGCAGGCGCAGCGCATTCCCCGTCTCAGCGCGATCGCCCGAGGCGCGACTTGCGCTCAAAGCCGCCTTCGCGCTGGCGGCCGACAGATCCAGCCGCCCGGCTTCGAGCGCGAGCTGTCCCTTCACGTTGTGGATCGCCCCCGCGAGCGCGCAATCGCGCTGCCCGCAATGGGCCGCAGCGCGATCCGCCCACTCGCGGGCGCTCGCGAAGCGCCGTTCATCCAGATCGAGCACCGAGCGGCGCAGTTCCGCCTGCGCCAGGCGGTCGGGAGAGAAAGCGAGCCGGCTTTGTTCGAGCAGGGGCGCGAGACTGGCGCGCGCTTCATCGAACCTGCCGAGTCGTTGATACACGATCGAAAGACTGATCGCGTTGGCGGCGATGCCTTCCAGATCCTCAACCGACTGCGCCAGTCGAGTCGCTTCTCGGTAATAGCGCGCAGCGCCCTCGAGATTTCCGCTGCGGAAATAGGCGTCGGCTCTGCGGTTCGCCTCGATGACGGCAGCCTCGCCCGAAGACGGCGGGCTTGCCGGCGGCTGGGCGCTGCAGGCCGCGAGGAGCGCGCAAGCCAGCACGCCGGCGCGCATGCGCGCGATTTTCGCGGATGCCTCGGCGAGCATCGTATCGGTCAGCGTGGCGCCTGCTCTGCCGTTCGGCCCTGGCCGGCCGATTCGAAGCTGTCCACCGGCAAGGTCCTTACGGATTTCGCCTCGAACATGTCGCGGAACAGCCAGGAATTGCGCGCCGCACCGACGACATCCTGCCCGTCACGCACCAGATCACCCCCGTCGCGCAGAAGGCCCGGCATCTGAACGAGGACTTCATGCAGGGCATCGCCGTTCTTTCGCGCCGCGTCGCGGATCTGCTCCGAGGTCTCGGACAGCGCATCGAGCGTCGTCCCGAGCTTTTCGGTGAGCGCGGGCAATTCCTTCTCGATTTGCGCGCCGACCCGCCCGACCGAGCCGAGACTGGCCTCGGCCTGCCGGCCCAGCGCGACCACGGTGCGGTCGGCATTTTGCAGAACCTGGCGCATCTCCCGGTTGGTTTCAGGCAATTGCTGGAACACCGTGCTGGCCCCCGCGACGGATTTCCTGAAATCCCCGTCGGGACGGTTCATTTCGGCGATCATGCGGCGCAAATCGTTGATCACGGGCGTGAGCTGGGTCTTGAATTCATCGACCAGCTCGGCCATGCCGCGGGCGGGGAGGTATCCGATCTCGTCGCCTTCGGCGACCGGCTCCGCCGCGCGCCCGGACGCGGCGGCGGGAACGATCTGGATCGTGGCCGCACCGACATAGCCCTCGCGCACCAGCCTTGCTTGCGATCCCTTGGGAAGGCGCGGAATGTATTCGCTGATGATCGAGAGCTGCACCTTCACTCCCCGGTCCGATATGTCTAGGCTGCTCACGTCGCCCACCGGCAAACCGAACAGTCTCACTGCCGTGCCCTTGTTGATTCCGAAGGCGTCAGCCGCATAAAAATGGATCCCGGTGTGGCGCACGAAGGCGCCCTGCTTGTAGCTCACCAGGAGCGCGATGCCGATCACACCGAGCACCGCGGTGACAAAGAAAAGACTCACCTTTCTTCCGATTCCCTTGAAGCGCCGGGGTCGGGAATAGTCTTCCTGCATGGCGTTCTCCTTAACTTGCATGCTGTTCTCCTTCGGAAGTCGAGGGCACCGGTCCGCTTTCCAGTTGCACCATCGTGCCGCCCGGACATCGTGTTTGATAGGCTGCGGGAAATCCCGCCGCGTCGACCCGTTCACCGGCGCCAAGACCGCCGAAAAGATCTTCGATCAGCACCAGTTCCGGATTCTCGAGCAGTATCCTGACATAGCCGGTGAGTTTCATCTCGAACCGGCTCATCCTTTCGGGAAGCTTCGCGAGCAAGTTGCCGGGATCCGCGCCCAGCCTCCCGAGCAGGTCGTGGACTTGCGCGGCGGTGCCGGGCAGGCGTTTCGGGTTGTGGAAACCAAGCGGCAGGACGATGTTCTCCCATGCGTTGAGGCTGCTGATAAGCCCCCCGGCCGCGGGAAGAAACGCGATTCGCGCCCGGAGCGCCGCGCGCTCGGCCGCACCCAGCCCGTCGACCTCCACGCCCAGAAGCACCAAGCGCTCCCCCCGTTCCGGTTTCAGCTCGAGGAAGGCGCCGATCAGCCGGGCCTTCTGAATGTCGTTCAGGCCACCGACGCGGTGGTTCCCGCCCATGGGAATACGGATCCGGTCCTGCCCCCCGCCTTCAGCCGGCTCGTAGCCGAACGCCAGCCGGGCCGCGCCTGCCAAGCTGCTTGCAGCGGCGTCCGCGCGAGCGACGGGGTCGGCATCGCTCATAACTTCGCAGTCACCAGACCGAAAAAGGCCTGACCGAAAACCAGATAGGCGAAGACGACGTTGAGCAGCATCACGAGCAGCGTGCTCTGCGTCACGGCGTTGATCGCTGCCTTGGGGACGGCGTTGATCGAAACCCCGGGCGGATGCAAGCCGTGATAGCAGCACACGACCGCGATCGCGACACCGAAAAGCAGGCTCTTGATCGTCGAGTAAACGAAATCCAGCGGGCTGGCGAGCTGGAAGAAATCGCTGGCGAGCTCGCCGATCGAAGCGTTGATGGTGACCGCGCTGAGCAGCATGCCGCCGCCCACCGCGATCACCTGCACATAAAAAGTGAGGGCGGCTGTCGACAAGGCTATGCCGACCACGCGAGGCACTACCAGGTAGTCCCGGGGATCGACCCGCATCTGGCGCAAGCTCGCTACTTCCCCGGAAATATGCATCAGGGCGATTTCGGTGGCGACCGCAGTGCCGCTGCGCTGGATCACCAGCACCGCAGCGATGAGAGGCCCGACCTCGCGCAACACGACCCAGATCAGGATCTTCATTGCGAGCGCCGAGTCGGCTTCGAGGACGTCGATCACATACGCGATGATGAGCGTCCCGATGAACGCTCCCCGGAGGACGATCCCGGCCGTCGCGCTCGCGCCGGTGAAGTAGATCTGGCGCGTCAATGCTTCGGCGACCGGCGGCAACGCGAGCACCCGCAGCCGGCGCAACACATGCCCCGCGAGCCGCATGCAGCCTTCGAATTCGCGATAGACGCCGATCATGTGACCTGAGCCCGCCCGCTCAGAATTCCCGCGACCAGGGAAAGGGGCTGCCTTGCGCAACCCCTTGGAAAATTTGGCGCGCCCGGCAGGAATTGAACCCACGACCCCCTGGTTCGTAGCCAGGTACTCTATCCAACTGAGCTACGGGCGCGAAAGAAGCGACGATTATAACAAGGGTTGGCGGAGAGAGAGAGATTCGAACTCTCGATACGGAGGTAATCCGTATAACGCCTTAGCAGGGCGCCCCCTTCGGCCACTCGGGCATCTCTCCGCTCGCGCGGCAAACTATATCATCACGGGGCTGCGGGTGTTTCTTCCCGGATCAACCCGGCTGATCGAGCCCGAAGGTCTTGTGCAAGGCGCGCACGGCAAGCTCCATGTATTTTTCGTCGATCACTACCGAAATCTTGATCTCCGAGGTGGAGATCATCTGTATGTTGATACCCTCTTCGGCGAGCGTGCGGAACATCTGGCTTGCAATGCCCGCGTGGGTGCGCATGCCGACCCCTATCATCGAGACCTTGCAGATCTTGTTGTCGCCGCGGATGTCCGTGGCCTTGATGTGATCCTTGACCTGCCGGTTGAGCACGTCGAACGCCTTCTGGTACTCGTTGCGGTGCACGGTAAACGACAGGTCGGTCGTGCCGTTGTCGCTGGCGTTCTGGATGATCATGTCCACGTCGATATTGGCATCCCCGATCGGTCCGAGAATGGCATAGGCGATCCCGGGTCGATCGGGCACGCCCATCACCGTGATCTTTGCCTCGTCGCGGTTGAACGCGATTCCTGAAATCAATGCCTGTTCCATCTTGGCGTCTTCCTCGAACGTGATCAATGTCCCCTCGCCTTGCTCCTGGAAACTGGACAGGACGCGCAGGGGTACCTTGTATTTTCCGGCGAATTCCACCGAGCGAATCTGGAGGACCTTCGAGCCGAGGCTCGCCATCTCGAGCATTTCCTCGAAGGTCACGGACTTCAGGCGCCGGGCCTCAGGCACGATGCGCGGATCGGTGGTGTACACACCGTCGACGTCAGTGTAGATCTGGCACTCGTCGGCTTTCAAAGCGGCCGCCAGCGCCACCGCGGTCGTGTCCGATCCCCCGCGGCCGAGCGTGGTGATATTGCCCTGGGCATCGACGCCCTGAAAACCGGCAACGACGACGAGCCTGCCCTCTTCCAGATCCGCCCGCATCCTCTCCTCGTCGATCTTGCTGATGCGCGCTTTCGTGTGCGCGCTGTCGGTGAGAATGCGCACCTGTCCGCCGGTGTAGCTCCGCGCCTTGACGCCGAGTTCGAGCAGGGCCATGCACAGCAGGCCGATGGTCACCTGCTCGCCGGTCGCCAGCACCACGTCGAACTCTCGCGGATCGGGCTCGGGCTGGATCTCCTTCGCTAGGGCCACCAGCCTGTTGGTTTCTCCACTCATCGCTGAAACTACGACAACGAGCTGATGTCCGGCGGCTTTGAAAGCGGAAATCCTACCGGCGACGCTCTTGATACGCTCGGCCGTGCCCACCGAAGTTCCGCCATATTTCTGGACAATCAAGGCCATGCCGGTCCCTTAAAAAAGTCGTTGAATTTTATCGTAAATCTCGCACAAAAGTAAGCGTCGCCTCCCCTGCCTGGCCTTGAGTTTGGCTGCTGGCACGTTCCATGCTGCTGGCATAGGTGACCACAACTTTAGGCGGTATCTGGAGAGCACATGAAACTGCATGACCTCGTCAACCCGCGGGAAATCCGCAGGCGCTTGGGCCTGAACCAAGAGGAGTTTTGGACCAGGATCGGGGTCACCCAAAGCGGGGGATCGCGTTACGAAAGCGGGCGCAGTATGCCCAAGCCCGTACGCCAGCTGCTGCGGCTTGTCCACGTCGAGCGAGTCGACTTGAGCAGGGTGAAAAAGGAAGACTTCGATGTGATCGAGCACCTGAAGTCAAATCATCCCGATCTGTATCAGGATCTGCGCAAGGCGGCGCGTGGCCACGCAGGAAGACGGAAGAATCGAGACACCAGCCCGACGATCTAACGCTGGGCCGGCGGGTTGGTCAAGGAGACGCAACGACAGTTGCGCGAGGAAATTCGAGGGGAGGTTCACGGCGGCGGACAAAAATGTCCGCCGCTTTTTTTTGCGAGCCAGGCTGTGGAATGCCTCCAACTAACGATGGCGGTCCCGGTCCCTGCCGCGGTCCCGGTCCCTGCCGCGCTCCCCCACCCATTGTCCCTGGACGAAGTAGTGTCTGGGACCCCTTTGCTCCCAATGCTCGGGGGCCCACGCGTATCCGGGACGCGGCGCGATATAGCGCCCGTGTACCCAGATGTGCCGGTCGCCATGCCAGGCCCAGTATCCCGGCGCCCAGACATAGCCGGGGTATGGCGCCACGGGAATGACTTCCACCTGCGGACGAGGCGGCGCGACGGGTACGCCGATCCCGATATTGACGCGGACCTGGCTCCAGGCGGGCGATGCAAGCGAGGCGCACAGGACCGCTGCGAAGAGTCCGGCAATCGTAGGTTTCAACATGGATAGACCTCCTGGTTTTCTGTCTGAGACTAATTCCCCCTGCGCCTTCGACTCAACGATCCGCCGCGGGTTCCGTGGACCTTCACTGCGGTAACAATTTGTATGAAGTGCTTGAGCAATACGCGGGATTGTTCTGAGACCGACGGATTCCGCCGGGCCGGTCTTAGGGTCGTGGGTTCAAATCCTGCCGGTGATCACGCGGCTAGCCTGATCGGGAGCACCTTCGGCCTGCGCTTCTTCGCTGCCTGCCACAGGTCGTAAGCTGCTTGCATCCGTAGCCAGGATTCCGCGGAGCCGCCGAGCGCCGCGGCAAGGCGCAAGGCCATGTCCGCACTCACGGCCGCTCGAGCGTTGACGACACGGGACAGAGCTACGCGCGACACGCTGAGCTTGCGCGCGAACTCGGAAACGGAAATACCGTCCTCGCCGAGCACGGTGTCTTGAAGTACTTCCCCGGGGTGGGGTGGGTTGTGCATTCGCGTTGCCATCTGTTGTTTCCTTTCAGTGATAGTCCCGATAATCGACCAGCACAGCATCTTCGCCCTCGAAGGTGAAAGTCATCCTCCAATTTCCGCTCACCGACACTGCCCAATGCCCGGCGAGCTCGCCCTTGAGTAGATGCCATTTCCAACCCGGCAGGTTCATGTCCGCCGGTCTGCTGGCCGCATCAAGCCTGGCAAGCTGTAATCGAAGTCGGTTCGCGTGCTGTGGCTGGATGCCAGCCTTTGAGCCTTCGCGAAAGAACCGTTCAAGTCCCTTGTGCCTGAAGGTCTTAATCACCCGCGCATTGTATCGCTACGCGATACAGTCGTCAAGGCGTACTTTCGGACGACGCTACGCTGCCGCTTTTCTGATAGGAGCCGGGCGTTCGGATTCCCTCGATCGCCTCGGCTTCAGTCTATCCACTGCTCTAGCCACGATAAACCCCTCCCCGCAAATGTACCCACAAGGCAAGGATGGTCGGAGTTGTCCATTTTGCGTCGTCCTGCTGTCTTGGCGCAGTTTTCATAGAGGAAACTGAAGGGAATCGGTACTAGAACCGCGAAGAACGAGCCGGAAAAAACAAGCCTCTGGCGGAAGGTGTGAGATTCGAACTCACGAGAGGCTTGCGCCCCTGCCGGTTTTCAAGACCGGTGCCTTCAACCGCTCGGCCAACCTTCCTGCGTAAGTGGTTGTCAGTGCTTGAATTGTATCATTCGACCCCCATCTACCCGATCGTATCGGCGCGCTGTGCCGGACATCGATATACTGCCAGCACGCGTCTGAACTTTACGGGCGGCGACTTACTCTAAACGTCCGAGAACGCAGCCAAATCGACGGAGGATGAACATGCAACCTGAACTGCAACCGATCCGTACCGGAACATCAATACCGGCGCAGGATCACGCCGTGCGGCAGAACGCAGTGCTGCGCAACACCTACTGGCTTCTCGCGCTCTCTCTCATACCGACGATCATCGGCGCCGCCATCGGCACGAATCTCGACCTCGGCTTCATGCGCACCAGCCCCGCCCTGTCCTTCTTCGCGATCCTGGCGATCTTCTACGGATGGATTTTCGCGATCGAGCGCAACCGCAACAGCTCGCTCGGCGTCGGGCTGCTGCTCGGGTTCACGCTTTTCATGGGATTGCTGCTGGGGCCGCTGCTGCAGCGCGTGCTCGGGTTCTCCAACGGGATCCAGCTGGTGATGATGGCGGCCGGTGGCACCGCAGCCGTCTTCTTCGGGCTCGCCGGCCTGGCCTCGTCGACCAAGCGTGATTTCGGCTTCCTTACGAAATTCCTGTTCGTCGGATTCATCGTCATCATGCTGGCGGTCGTCGCGAATGTTTTCCTTCAGAGTCCCGTTGTGCTCCTGGCGCTGCTCGGGATGTTTATCCTGTTCTCGTCAGCAGCGATCCTGTGGCAGATCAACGCCATCGTGCGCGGCGGCGAAACCAACTACATTTCCGCGACATTGACGCTGTACGTCTCGATCTACAACATATTCTCCAGCCTGTTGCAGCTCCTCGGGATATTCGGCGGCAGCCGCGACTGAGAGCGGTTTCGACCCGAAAGGGTTCGACCAAAAAGGGCGCTTCGGCGCCCTTTTTTTATTGCCCGTGCTCGAAAAGCGCGAGCGACTCCGCGTGCGAGGTGTGGGGAAACATGTTGACCACGCCGGCCGCGACCAGCCGGTAACCTTGCGTGTGGACCAGCACCTCGCTGTCGCGGGCGAATGTCGCCGGATCGCATGAAACATACACGACACGGCGCGGAGGTTTCCCGGCAAACGATTTCACGAGCTCCATCGCGCCTTCTCTCGGCGGATCGAGCAGCACCTTGTCGCTCGCCGGAAGAGCGGCGCATGCACGGGCGTCGAACAGATCCGCGACCGCGAACCGGCAGCGATCGGCGAGACCGTTGCGTTCGGCGTTTTCCGCTGCGCGCGCAACCAGTCCTGCGTTGCCTTCGATGCCGAACACCTCGGCGCCCCGGCTGGCAATCGGCAGGCTGAAGTTGCCCAGTCCGCAGAAAAAATCCGTGATGCTCTCGCCCGGATGCGGATCGAGCAGCGACAGCGCCCGCCGCACGAGCACCCGGTTGGCGGCGTGATTGACCTGGGTGAAATCGGTCGGCCCGAACGCGATGCGCAGCCCGAATTCAGGCAGCGCGTAGTACAAGTCCGGTGTTTCGAGCGGCCAGAAGGGGTGAGCCGAGTCGGGCCCTTCGGGCTGCAGCCATAGCTGCACGCCGTGTCGATCGGCAAACTGCCTGAGGCGCTCGGCGTCGGCGGGCCCGGGTGGCACCAGAACCCGGAACACCAGCACGACCAGTTCCTCGCCCACTGCGACTTCGATCTGCGGCAGGCGCTCCTGTATATCGAGAGAATCGACCAGCGCGCGCAAGGGTCGCAGCAGATCCGAGATGCGGGGCGGGAGCACCTCGCAACTGGTCATGTCGGTGACGTAACGCGATTTGCGCTCGCGAAAACCCACGAGCGATCCGCCCTTCCCGGGCACGAAGCGGACCGACATTCGCGCTCGATGCCGGTAGCCCCAGAAGAGTCCGTGGAGCGGCCGCAACAGGGTTTCCGGGCGCAGGCGGGCGATGTGCCAGAGCGCGTCCTCGAGCACGCGTTGCTTCGCAGCGACCTGCGTGCGCTCCTCGACGTGCTGCATCGAACACCCGCCGCAGGTGCCGAAGAAAGCGCATCGCGGCGAAACACGCGCGGCACTTTCCTTCTCGACCCGCACGATCTGAGCCGCCTCCCACGCGGGTTTCTTGCGGTACGCAGCGTATTCCACGAACTCGCCGGTAACGGCGCCGTCGACGAACACGGCTTTCCCATCGACGTGCGCGACGCCGCGGCCCTCCCGGTCGAGGGATTCGATGCTGGCGAGCGGCATGACGGAGCGGGGAATCAGCTCCACCGGCCGACGAATTCGCGCCAGTGGGCATCGCCCGACTTGCCCAGCGTGTCCCGGACGAGATCCAGTTCCTTCCGGTAGCGCGCCTCGTCGTAGGCTCCGCGCAGGAGCTGGAAACGGAGGAAGACCAGATAGGTGTTGGCCACATCGGTTTCGCAGTAATTCCGGATCTCGCCGATTTTCCCGGCCTGGTAGGCGTCCCATACCCCCGAACCGTCCATTCCCATTTTTCCCGGGAATCCGAGCAGACGCGCAAGATCGTCCAGCGGTGCGTAGCCGCGGTTCTGGTACAAGGCGAGCAGATCCATCAGATCGAGATGCCGCGGGTGATAGCGGCTGAGGTAATTGTTGTAGCGGAAGTCCTTGTCCTCATCTCCCATTTCCCAGTACTGCGGGGCGGAAATTCCGTGGACGAGCCCGCGATAGTGAAGCACGGGCATGTCGAACCCCTTGCCGTTCCACGAAACCAGTTGTGGAGTGTACTTTTCGATCCCGTCGAAGAAGCGCCGGATCAGATCCGCCTCGGTATCGGCGCCGGTTCCCAGCGACCAGCAACGGAAGCTTTCTCCCTCGCGCAGCGCGCAGGCGATGGCCACGACCCGCTGCAGGTGCAGCGGCATGAAGTCGTTGCCTGTCTGCGCGCGGCGCTGCCGGAAAGCGAACTCGGCGACATCGCCGTCGCCGAGTTTCGGGTCGATGCCGTGCAGCAGGCGCAGGCCGGCGGTGTCCGGCACCGTCTCGATATCGAAAGCGAGGATCGGCGTCATTCGCCGGCAGTCTGTGGGGTCGTCAGTCGGGAAAAACGCCGGTGGAGAGGTAACGGTCTCCGCGGTCGCAGATGATCGTTACGAGGGTTGCGTTCTCCACTTCGCGCGAAATTCGCAGCGCGACGGCAAGCGCGCCGCCGGAGGAGATGCCGGCGAAAATTCCCTCCTCGCGCGCCATGCGCCGGGCCATCTCCTCGGCGTCGACCTGGCTCACGTATTCCAGTCGGTCCACGCGGACCTTGTCGTAAATCTTCGGCATGTAGGCCTCCGGCCATTTGCGGATGCCCGGGATCTGCGACCCCTCTTCGGGCTGGCAGCCGATGATCTGTATTTTCGGATTCTTTTCCTTGAAGAAACGCGAGCAGCCCATGATCGTGCCGGTGGTCCCCATGCTGCTGACGAAATGCGTGACCGTCCCCTGGGTGTCGCGCCAGATTTCCGGTCCGGTGCTTTCGTAGTGCGACAGCGGGTTGTCGGGGTTGGCGAACTGGTCGAGGATGCGCCCCTTGCCCTCGCGCTGCATTTTTTCGGCGAGGTCGCGCGCCGCCTCCATGCCGCCCGCCTTGGGCGTGAGGACGATCTCCGCGCCGAAGGCGTGCATGGTCTGGCGCCGTTCCGCCGACAGGTGCTCGGGCATGACGAGGATCATGCGGTAGCCGCGGATCGCCGCGGCCATCGCCAGCGCGATTCCGGTGTTGCCGCTGGTCGCTTCGATCAGCGCATCGCCCGGCTTGATCGTCCCGCGCTTCTCCGCGCGTACGATCATCGACATCGCGGGCCTGTCCTTGACCGAGCCCGCGGGATTGTTGCCCTCGAGCTTGGCGAGAACGATGTTGGAGGTTTTTCCGGGGAGGCGCTTGAGCCTGACGAGCGGCGTGTCGCCGACCGTATCCTCTATCGTTTTGTAGGCCGGCCCGGGGTTGCGATCCATGTTTCTATGATATCCCAGGCGTGCGGCATCAACCGCCGGCCAGCTTTCTTTCCTCGATCAGTTGGCGGCAGTAGCGTCCTACGCCTTCCTCCACCGGGAGAAACGGCGCGGCATAACCCGAGCGGCGCAGCGCACCGACATCCGCCTGGGTGAAATTCTGGTACTTGCCTTTCAGCGCGTCCGGAAATGGCGCGTACGCGATCACGCCCTGCCCACGCGCTTCATCCAGACCGAGCGGCGGTTCGCCCTGTGCCTTGCGGCAGGCGTTGACCGTGGCCAGGGCGACGTCGTTGAAGCTCTGGGCCCGCCCCGTACCGACATTGAATATTCCCGAGACCTCGGGGTGGTCGAGAAAGTGCAGGTTGACCTTGGTGACGTCCTCCACGGAGATGAAGTCGCGGCGCTGCTCGCCGTCGCTGTAGCCTCCCGACCCGACGAAGGGACGCACGCGCCGCTCCGCCGAATACTGGTTGAAGAAATGCCAGGCGACCGACGCCATGCGGCCCTTGTGCCATTCGTTGGGGCCGTACACGTTGAAGTAGCGGAACCCGGCGACCTGTGAACCCGCCTCGCGCAAGCGCCGCCGCACCGCTTGATCGAAGAGGAATTTGGAGTATCCGTAGATATTGAGCGGCGCCTCGAACTTGCGTTCCTCGACGAAACCCGTTCCCGCCCCGTAGACCGCCGCCGAGGACGCGTAGATGAGAGGGACCTCGTCCTCCAGGCAGAAATCGAGCAGCGCCTTCGAGTAGCGGTAGTTGTTTTCGATCATGTAGCGGCCATTGGTCTCCATGGTGTCGGAGCAGGCGCCCTGATGAAAAACGACGTCGATCGATCCGTCGAAGTCGCCCGCCGCGAGGCGTTCCCGGAATTCGTCCTTGTCGATGTAATCCGCGATTTCGCAGGCCGACAGATTGCGGAACTTGTCGCCGCGCTCCAGATCGTCCACGGCGATGATCCGGGTCTCGCCGCGAGCGTTGAGCGCGCGGACCAGGTTCGACCCGATGAATCCGGCGGCGCCGGTGACTACGAAGTACATATCCGCCTCGCTTATTCTTGCGCCA
>DATHHS010000258.1:0-5331 GCA_035317085.1 Burkholderiales bacterium | reverse complement strand
CCGCAGATGTACGCGCCCGCCCCGCGCCGAAGATGGATCGCCGGGAGCTTGCACGGAGGATTCGCCTGCAGCGCCGCGATTTCCTTTTCTAGGATCGCGCGGCAGCCATGGTATTCGTCGCGCAGGTAGATGTAGATCTCTGCAATATCGACCGCCCAGGCCGCGATGAGAGCGCCTTCTATGAAGCGGTGCGGATCGCGCTCAAGATACCAACGGTCCTTGAAGGTGCCGGGTTCCCCTTCGTCAATGTTGATTGCGCACAGCCGAGGCGCCGGCTCCGCTGCGACCGATTTCCATTTGCGCCCGGTGGGGAAGCCCGCGCCACCGAGGCCGCGCAGGCCCGAGCTCTCCATGACAGCGATCACGTCTTCGCGCTTCTTCTCGCCGTCTATGCACGACTTGGCGAGCGCATACCCGCCTTTGGCGCGGTAAGCCGCGTAGTCGACGTAGGCAGGACTCACGATGCTCATGTGCGGATGCGCGCCGCTCGAACCGGGCGCGGGATGCTTTACCGCCTTCGCTTTCACGAGCGCGGTGATTTGTTCGACAGTCGCATGCGGCAAGGGGTTCTGGCCGACGACGGCGGCAGGAGCAGTTTCGCAACGGCCGATGCAGGGCGCGTGCAGTACGCGTACGTCCTTGCCGAGAATTCCGGGGAGTTTTTTTAGCAACTCGCCTGCTCCGGCCATCTCGCAGGCGATGGAGTCGCATACGCGCACGATGATCGCCGGCGGGACAGCATCGCCTTCCTTGATCACGTCGAAATGATGGTAGAAGGTCGCGACCTCGTAGACCTCCGTCATCGAAAGCTTCATCTCGTCGGCGAGCGCGACCAGGTGCGCGGCCGAGAGATGGCCATAGCGATCCTGGATGCGGTGCAGATACTCGATCAGCAGGTCGCGCCGGAGCGGCGCGTCTTGCAGGAGAACCCGCACTTCCTCGCGGGCCTTGGGGTCGACCCTGCGCCCCTTGGGAGTACCACGCACCCGCGCACGTTTTGCGGGCTGCTGTTCTTTCGGAGGTGCCGAAGAGGCTCGGTCATTCATGAACCCATTTTACAGCCGGGGTAGCGGTAAAAGCTTGACAGGCATCAATAATTCCGAGGCATGGAATCAGGTGCCGGTGGTGGAGAACACCACCCGTCGCGCAACGACGAGTGGCGGGCCAACGGATTTACTTGAACAGGATCCAGGCCTTTCCAGCGTGAAAAATCGCGGGCTGCGGGAGCGCGCGGTCGCGAAGTGACCTGAGTCGGAACGGCACCGGCTTGCGCGTCCTCGATCGAAATTCACCGCCTCATCGGTTCTTGGGGCTGTACTGCTCCACCGACGCCTTGGCCTCGACGTTGCCTGCGCGCGCCGCCTGCACCATCTTCACCAGGGTCTCGAAGTCGTAGCAGGAAAGCAGGTGCGGCCGCTCCCGCTCGATGTACATGCGGATCGCTTCGGCTTCATCCTTCGCGCCGGCAATGATCTTTGCGAGCGGCTGGCTTGCGCCATAGAGCATTCCGAGCGCGCGCAACGCGGTCGCGAGCGCTTCCGCGTCCACCGGGGATGGGTCGGAGGGGCTGTTTGCCATGCGCCGTCGCTGCGATTGAACGCGCCTCGCATTACGCCACAATCGAATGCTAGGCCTCCGCGTCGCAAAGTCAACCCGCTCAAGCGCTCGCATCGGGGAAGCTGTCCGCAGCGGCCCGCCGGAAACTTGAACCGGGAATCAGGAAACCGCTTTTTTGCGTTCGCGTGACACGAGCGTGACGACCGTGACCAGCTCGAGAGTCAGGGTATCGACAAAATCGGAAGGATACCCGGCTTCCATCAGGGCCCATTTGATGCGGTTGCCGAGACGTGCCTTCTTGTAGATATTGAGGCTTTGGGAGCGCGCGAAACTCTCGATGCGAGCAAATATCGCGTCATGTGTTTTTCTCAGCCGGTCGGCCGCTTTCTTCGCGGGGACGCCGACCCCGGAAGGCGGAAGCCGCCTGACCAGGTCGGCGACGATTGAATCGGCGAACTCGTCGACCTCTTTGCTTTTGAACCAGTCGAGAATCATGGTGTAGCGCGACCGTGAAAAACAAATTATGGCACACGCAGGGTCGCCGGGTGTTCCGTGCCTTTTCACTTTGCTTCGCTCCCGCACCACGCACGCCACATGCGCCGATAAGCGTCCTCCACATCCCGCGCAAATTGCGGCTCGTTCATGAGCGGCGAGGCTCGCATCCGTCCGCGCAGAGTTCGACGAAGCTCCGCAAGGCTCTCCCGGTCTTCGGCGTACCTGACCGCGAGGCGGACGTAGTCCTCCGGGCTCGCCGCTATCCAATCGCTCAGGCCGAGCGTCGCCAGGATGCTTGCGGTGCTCCGCGATATCGGCCGGGTTCCGGGGGCCGTGATTATGGGCACCCCCATCCAGAGCGTATCGCAAGTCGTGGTGCCGCCGCTGTATGGTGTGGTATCCAGCGCCACGTCAACGTCATCGAACGAGCGAAGGTATTCGGCACTCCCTACACGCGGAAGAGTCGCGATCCGGTTCGCGGCAATTCCCGCCCTCTCGAAATCCTGGATCAGTCCGCCCCGGATCGGGCCTTGCGGGATCCCGGCAAAAACGATCCGGGAGTCAGGCAACCGAGTCAGAATCTCGGCCCACAACCTGCGAACCGTCGGCGAGAGCTTCACGGCGTGGCTGAACGATCCGAATGTGACGAAACCGTTGCGCCTGAACGGAGGCACTTCGGAACAATCGATCGAAACCACAGGGCGGTAGCACCATTGGCTGTTGGGAAGCCGGACAAGGGTCTCGGTATGAAACCGATCGGTCATGCCGGGCGGATCCGTGTGCCGGTCGCAAAGACGGTACTGGATCCTCGTCATACCGGTCGTACTTAAATATCCCAACCACGTAACCTGTACCGGCGCCGGCTGCTGCGCAAAAACGGGGAGCCGAAAAAAGCCGCTATGTCCCGACAGATCGACGAGAATATCGATCCCGTCGCGGTTGATCGTCTCGGCCAGGCCGCCATCGGACAGCGAAGTCGCGTCGCGCCACACGTCCGCATGCGCCTGCACCTGCCGCGTGAAATCATCCACCGTGTCGCCGGTCCAGTAGCAAAAGATCTCGCAGGCAGACCGGTCGTGCCGTTCGAACAACGGGATTGCGAAAAACGCGACCGGATGGAAGTTGAAATTGCCCGATACGTAGCCGATGCGAAGACGCCGCTCCGGACTCCTGGAATTGCCGAACGGCTCGAATCGCCGCGCAATGGCTTTTTCGAGCCGCATGCCGAAATCCTTGTGCCTGAAAAAAAGAGCTTCGTCGGAAATCTCGTCCGAGCAGGTAAGCACAAACAATTCAGTGGATTCGATGTCGAGCCGGCCTGGGTCGAGCTTGCGCCCGACGCCGAGGACTTCCAGGGCTTCGGGGATGCGGGCCTGGCCTCTGAGAACATTCCCGAGCAGTCCGTACGCAGGTACGAGCCCGGGATCGATCGCGATCGCGTGCCGCAGCGCGGCTTCCGCTTCGGAAAGTCTGCGCAGTTTCCACAGCACGCCTGCGTAGTTGAACAAGACCTCGGCCCAATCCGGCCGTTGTTTCAGCGCCCTTTCCAGGGCGCTTACGGCCGCGGCCAGGTCGCCCCGCGATTCGTACAGATTGGACAAGACGACCTGCGCCTCTGGAAACTCCGGCTTGCGATCGAGCGCCGCCCGAATCAGAGGTTCAGACCGCTGGAGATCTCCACGCGCGCACAGCACCTTGCCCAGGTTGTAATTGGCGTAGGCATCGCGCGGATCGATCGCAAGAGCCGCCTCATACGATCCGATCGCCGCGTCGATGTCGCCGGCGGCCTCCAGTCCTATGCCGAGATTGAGATGGGCTTTTGCGTAGTCGGGAGCGGCAGCCACGGCCTTGCGGTACTGCTCGCAAGCTTCATGCAGCTTGCCCGCATCTTCCGCCTTGTTGCCGTCGGAAATCAGCGCGTCGGCGAGGTCGTTCGCGCGAGCCACGTGCCGGCCAGCCGGCTACTTCAGCACCGACTTCAACAGCTTGCCCATCTCGGCGGGATTTTTCGTGACCTTGATGCCGCATTCCTCCATGACCGCTAGCTTTTCCTGCGCGGTACCCTTGCCGCCGGAGATGATCGCGCCGGCATGTCCCATACGCTTGCCGGGCGGCGCGGTGACGCCGGCGATGAAGCCGACGACGGGTTTCTTCATGTTCGCTTTGACCCAGCGCGCGGCGGTCTCTTCGTCGTCCCCGCCGATCTCGCCCACCATGATCACCGCGTCCGTTTCCGGATCGTCGTTGAAGAGCTTCAGCACCTCGATGTGCTTCATGCCGTTCACCGGGTCGCCGCCGATGCCCACGCAGGACGATTGTCCCAGGCCGAGTTCCATCAGCTGCCCGACCGCCTCGTAGGTCAGCGTGCCGGAGCGCGACACCACACCGATGCGGCCCTTCTTGTGGATGTGGCCGGGCATGATGCCGATCTTGATCTCGTCGGGCGTGATCAGACCGGGGCAATTGGGTCCGATGAGCTTTGTCCTCCTCCCCTGCATCTTGTACTTGGTGCGAATCATGTCGCGCACCGGAATGCCCTCGGTGATGCAGATGACGAGGTCGAGATCGGCTTCGATCGCCTCGTCGATCGCCGCTGCGGCGAAGGGCGGCGGCACGTAGATCACAGAAACGTTGGCGCCGGTGCTCTGCTTGGCTTCCTTCACCGTCGCGAAGATCGGGATGCCTTCGTAGGTTTCGCCCGGCTTTTTCGGATTCACGCCCGCGACGTAGCAGTTCTTGCCGTTGGCGTACTCCTTGCCCATTTTGGTGTGGAACTGACCGGTCTTGCCGGTGATGCCTTGGGTCATCACCCGGGTGTTCTTGTTGATCAGGATGGACATCAGTTCCTTCCTTTCGACGCCGCTACGACTTTCTGCGCCGCATCCGCCATGTTGCTGCCGGAGATGATCGGCAAACCCGACTCCGCAAGAATTTTCTTGCCGAGGTCGACGTTGGTGCCTTCCAGCCGCACCACCAGCGGCACCCGCAGGCTCACCTGCTTCGCCGCCGCGACCACGCCCGCCGCGATCACGTCGCACTTCATGATGCCGCCGAAGATGTTGACCAGAATGCCCTTCACGCTCGGGTCCGAGGTGATGATCTTGAACGCCGCCGCTACCTTCTCCTTGGTCGCGCTGCCGCCGACATCGAGGAAATTCGCCGGCGCCTCGCCATAGAGCTTGATGATGTCCATGGTCGCCATCGCAAGACCGGCGCCGTTGACCATGCAGCCGATGGTCCCGTCGAGCGTGACATAGTTGAGGTCGTATTTCGACGCTT
>DATHHS010000257.1:0-5830 GCA_035317085.1 Burkholderiales bacterium | reverse complement strand
CCTCGTCCACTGCGGGCGCAACGGGTACCGGGGCTGCATCAGCAACGGGGGCGGCAGGTGCCCCCGCGCGCCGATAGCATTCGGGGGACACCGGGCGGCCTTATTTGGCTCCACCTCAGCGCCCCCTCAACCCGCCTCAGTACTACCTCGGCACTACCTCAGCCCCACCTCACACCGCAGCACGACCTCGGCACCACCCTCAGCACCCAGCTCCGCGCTGCAGACCATCAGCAGCAGCGCGGGCAAGGCCGCCCAGAACCAAGGTGCGCGCACGAGCTTTCAGGCCGGCGATCCATCGAGCACCCCGCGTATCAGGAATTCTCCGGGCAGGAAAGGCAATAATCCCTGTCCGGTGGCTGACGGGAGCCAATGACGGCGGCATAGGACAACGGAATAAGGCCACTTTCGGCCGCCGCAGGTTTGGGAGTATAGTCCTTGCAAACAACTTATAAAAATCCCGTTTCTTCAACACACTATAGAGAGGATAGTCAATCATGAACGCACCGGTCGATTACAACGCGATAGAAGGGATGTTTCAACGGCGGTATAACCAAATCGAGGTCAAATTCGACTCCGAGCACGCCGTAGCGTGGACGTATTTGAAACCGTCAGGGGTACCCTGCTTCAACCTCGACCTTCTCAACGAGCTGCGCGCTCACGACAGCGCAATCGAAGGGAGTGGCGGGCGCCTGATGTACAAGGGCGAACTCCGCCAGATTCGCTATTACGTGGTGGCCTCCAAGACCGAGAACGTCTTCAACCTGGGAGGGGATCTTTCGCTGTTCGTGCAGCGGGTCAAAGCCCAGGACCGCGATGCGTTGATGAGCTACGCCAAGCTCTGTGTCGACAACATGCATTTGAGGGCCTGCAACTACCACAGCCCTTTGATTACTATTTCGCTGGTGCAGGGTGAGGCGCTTGGAGGTGGGTTCGAGACCGCGCTTTCCTCGAATTTGATCTTCGCGGAGCGCCGAGCGCGCATGGGAATGCCTGAGATCCTGTTCAATCTCTTCCCCGGAATGGGCGCCTACAGCCTGCTCAGCAGGCGGCTCGGGATGAAACGCGCCGAGGAAATGATTCTCTCAGGCCGCATCTATACCGCCGAAGAGCTGCATCAAATGGGGGTGGTCGATCATCTCGTCGAAGATGGCACCGGGGAGTTGGCTGTAAACGAATTCATCCACCGCAACCGGCACCGCAATGGCATGCAGGCCGTATTCAGCTGCCGGCAGCATTTCCACCCGGTCAGCTACGAGGAGATGCTCAATATCACCAACGTCTGGGTCGACGCGGCGATGCGCCTGGAGGAGAAGGATCTCAAGCTGATGAGCCGCCTCGTGCGCTCGCAATTCCGGTATATCCAGGGCGGGGCGGCGGCGGCAATCCCCGTAGAGACGGCAGAGCAGGAAGAAGCGCAATACGCGGTAGCGCAATACGCGACTGCCTGAGCGCGAACAGCGCGCGAGTCCGGTCGCGACCGCCCCACCCTAGGGGGTGTGGGTGATCGCGCGGATGATGACCTGTCGGGTCGGGTTCCGATTCGTCTTGACCGGTGCGTTTGGACCCGCCCCGGCAGTGTTCTCGCGCTCAGCTAGCGTGCCGCGCTCTGACTCTTCTTGAGATACTCGAGGAGCGAAGTGCACGCCTGCTGAAACTGCTCGCGCACCACCTTTAGCAGGCGCATCCCACTCGCTTCCAGCTCGGAATGCGTTTGACCGTTGATGCTCACGCAGGTCTTGCACAACTGGTTCGCGCCCAGGGTCACCGCCGACCCCTTCATTGCGTGCACCAGGTCCTTCAGCGTCTCGTATTGCTCCGCGGCGATCGCAGCTTCCATCTGTCTTAGCAGGGCCTCGCCGTCCTGGATGAAACCGTTGATGAGCTCCGGCATGAAGCTGTTGCCCGAACCGATGAGTTCCAGCTCGGCGAGTGCCGTGGGGTTGACGACTTCGGGGGGCGCATCCGTATCGTCCACCGCCGCGACGGATAAGGCCGCGCGCTTTGCGATCAAGCCCGCAATGGTGTCGAGCAGGCGGCGCGCCTCCACGGGCTTGGGCAGAAAGGCGTCGATCCCCGCCTCCTCGCACTCTTTCATCGCCTCCGACGTCACATCAGCCGAAAGCATGATGATCGGTACCTGTACGGACTCCGGGTCCATGAAGCGGTAGGCCCGCGCGGCGTCCAGGCCCCCGAGCTCCGGCATGTTGAGGTCCATGATAATCACGTCGAATCGCTCGTTCTCGAGCACATCGAGAGCCTGCTCGCCGTCTCCGACCACCCGGACTTTGTGGCCGGCACGCTCGAGTATTCCAAGGATGACTCGCTGGTTGACCGCGTTATCTTCCGCCACCAGGATCTGGTAGCGACGCCGGTTGGCGTCGCGCGCGGCATAGTAGTCGCTGAGTGAAATAACGCCTTCCTGGCCTCCCTGGACTGCGGTGGCCGAATGGATGGCGTTGAACAGCAGCCGCTTCTTGAACGGCATCTCCAGCACTGCCGCGTATCCACATGCCAGCGCTTCCGAGCGACGAATCTCCGATACGCCCGGCGTGCACAGCACGGTGGGAGGCGCCTTCTGACCGCGGCCGCTGCGCAGCCGCCCCAGAATACGATCCGGCTCGGTCTTTGCGTCTTCACGCAAAAGGACAAGATGGTAGGGATGCCGGAGTGAGCGCGCTTCGGAAAGGCGGGCAGCCGCAGCCTCGACGCCCGCGACACGCTCCGCGCGCGCCCCCCAACTCGCCAGATCGTGCTCTAGTACGTGCAACTCGCCTTCTGCAAAGCCGAGCAACATGATCCTGATATCGTTGAGCCGCAACGAAGCTTCGGACAATTGACCCGCAGTCTGTTTCTTGAAGGGCAGCTCGAACCAGAAAGTGCTGCCTTTTCCGAGCGCGCTGGTCAGGCCGATCTGACCGCCCATCATCTCCACGAGTTGCTTCGAGATCGTGGTGCCGAGCCCGGTGCCGCCGTAGCGGCGTGTGGTCGAGTTGTCCGCCTGGACAAAGCTCTCGAAAATGCGTTCCTGGGCCTCGGGCGCGATGCCGATTCCCGTGTCCTGGATGGCAAATCGCAGACGCACCGCATGCTCGCTCTCGCCCAGACTCGACACGGTCAGGGTGACGCTGCCGGATTGAGTGAATTTGATGCCGTTGCCTATCAGGTTATAGAGCACTTGACGCAGATGATAGGGATCGCCGCGCAGCTCGGGCGGCACTTCCGGCATGACGTGGCTGCGAAGCTGCAGCCCGCGAATCTCGGCCTGAGACGCAAGCACTCCGGAAGTACCGTTTATCAGGGCATGCAGATCGAAGTCGGTCTCCTCGATGTTGACCTTGCCTGCCTCGATCTTGGAAATATCAAGGACGTCCTCGATCAACTTGAGAATAGATTGCGAGGCATCGTGCATCGCTTTCACCATCTCGGCCTGTTCCGCGTTCAAAGGCGTGTCGCGCAACAGGTCGTTCATGCCGACGACGGCGTTGAGCGGAGTGCGCATCTCGTGGCTCACGGTAGAGAGGAACCTGCGCTTCGCCTGGTTCGCCGCCTCGGCACGGTGCAGCGAATCGAACAGGCGCGTCACCAGTTTGCCCATGTACACGGACAGCACGACCATTCCGACTAGCAGGCCGAGGCCTAGAATCCGGTTCTGCGCCCAGTAGCCGTTCGCCACAATGACAAACCCGAATCCGGCGACGCTGAGCGCCAGGGAGTTGTACAGGTAGGGCTTGCCGTAGCGGTATCCGTTGCCGAAGATCGTCCACAGATAGATGATATAAAGAGGAGTCCCGTACTCGCCCAGGTTGTACATGAAGAACGTTGTCGCGCCGATATCGAGGCAGGAGGCGCTGATGCGGCGCACGGGCGAAGGAGCCGGCAGCAGATAGATCCACGCGAACACGGCAACCGCCAGCACCATGAAGCACACCATGGCCCCGAAGAACTGTGCCTCGTTGCGGACTTCGCCGCCGCTCAAGGCCTGCGGCAGCAGATACAGGAACAGCACCACGCCCACCAGCATGCGGATGATCGCCTGCTCGTGTTCCGTGTCCGGGCGCCCGGTGAGGCGGGCCCGGAAGCGTGTCAGGAGGGATTTCTGCGCCATCGGAGCTCGGATCCGGGCTACTGCGCCGATTGATCTGCGAACCGCTCGCCGATCGAGAGCACTTCTTCGCGGTGCCGCCCCAGGATTTCCACGAGCTGAGGATCGAAATGCGCGCCGGCATGCTGTTCCATGTACGCGAGCGCCTCTTGCACTGGCCAAGCCGCTTTGTAGGGCCGCACCGATGTCAGCGCGTCGTAGACGTCGGCGATCGCGACGATTCGCGCTTCGAGCGGGATATGCTCGCCCCTCAATCCGGTCGGGTAGCCGCTGCCATCGTACTTCTCGTGATGACCGAGCGCGATCACGGCAGCCATCTGCAGGTATCCGGAAGAGCTGTCCTTCAGCATGTCGTAGCCGATGCGCGCATGCGACTGCATCACTCGCAGATCCTCGCCGTCGAGTCTTCCAGGATTCTGCAGGATGCGGTCCGGAATACCGATCTTTCCGATATCGTGCATCGGCGCAGCCAGCTCGATCGCATCCTGCTCGGCCGAGGACAGGCCTATGCCCTTGGCGACGAGGGAGGAATACTTGGCCATGCGTACGAGGTGCATTCCGGTCACCTTGTCGCGCTGCTCGGCGGCCTTGGCCAACCGGAACAGGGTCTCGACCTCGCGCCGCCGCAATTCACGCGTGGCCTCGTCGATTTTCTGCTCGAGGATTCGAGTCCTGTTTTTCTTGAGAATTTCGTGCCGGCGCAAGCTCAGCAGATTGCGGCATCGGGCACCGCATTCGAGCCGGTCTATCGGGCGAATCAGGAAGTCGGTCGCTCCGGCCTCCAGGGCGCGGTAGCGTACCTCGCGATCGTTGACCACCGTGATGCACACGATCGGAACGTCCTCGTATCCGAAAATGCGACGCAGCCTCCGGATCACTTCGATCCCGTCCAGGCTCGGCATCTTGTAGTCCGTGAGCACCATGTCGACCGGGTGCTTGCGCGCGTATTCGATCGCCTCCAGCGGGTCCGAGAAAGTGGCGACCTCGATGCTCGAGTCCAGGCCCCTCATGATCTCGCTCAACACGATCCGGCCGGTGGACTGATCGTCGATGATGAGAATCTTGAGCGGCGCGAGCTTGGCCTCGAGCGAATCGTGAACCAGCGTAAGCGGTTTCGAAGTCGTTTTCATTGGAATCCTCGGCGCCGGCCCGGTACGGCGGCCCCTGCCCTCCCCTGAGCGCAAGCCTGCCCTCCCCTGAGCCTAAACCTAATTACACTATATTTGCGAGGAAATTGCGAGAAGCCACGGATTTGTCACGTTTCTTGGGCCTTTGGCGAGCATTGGGGAGAAGCCCAACTATGCTTTTTTGGACAAATCACGCAGTCGCCGCCAGCCTGTGCCCTGCTTCGGGTGCGAAAGTTGCCTCCATTTCACGGCGCAGCCTCACCGCTTCATTGCTTGCGTCATAAACCACGTCAGACCAGAGCACCGGAGCGCCGGACTTCACGGGATTGAGCAGCCTGACCTGGTGCGCGAGCCCCAGGGGGAGTGCCCCCAGGCGCAGCGAATCCGCCGCGGGCGCGAGCTTGCCGACCACGGTGAATCCGCCCTCGCCGTCGAGCAACTCGCCCGCGCGGAGGTCCCGTTTCGCGGTCGCGACCGCATCGGCCCGAAAACCTGTCGCACAGCCGGTCGGTTCCCGCCTCAGCCCTACCGAGGCCACCGAGATTCCGACTTCCAGACCGATGAGGTGCCAGCGTTTGTACATGCACGCATAGCGGCCGGA
>DATHHS010000256.1:0-4271 GCA_035317085.1 Burkholderiales bacterium | reverse complement strand
ACCGGTTTGCCGTCGAACTTGAGAATGATGTCGCCTGCTTCCACTCCGGCCTTCTCGGCGGGTCCGGCTTTTTCGACGTCGCTCACGAGGGCGCCCGCGGGCCTGGAAAGTCCGAACGACTCGGCGAGCTCTTTCGAAACTTCCTGGATCACCACCCCGATCCGTCCGCGACTGACACGGCCGGACTGGCGCAGCTGGCTCTGCACGTCCATGGCCACGTCGATCGGGATGGCAAACGACAGCCCCATGAATCCGCCCGTGCGGCTGTAGATCTGCGAATTGATTCCCACGACCTCACCGCGCATGTTGAACAGCGGTCCGCCGGAATTTCCCGGGTTGATCGCGACGTCGGTTTGAATGAAAGGAACGAAATTCTCCTGGGGCAAGCTGCGGCCTTTGGCGCTGACGATGCCCGCCGTAACGGTGCTGTCAAAGCCGAAGGGCGAGCCGATTGCGATGACCCACTCGCCGACCCTGAGCCGATTCGGATCGCCCATCTTGACTACCGGCAATCCGGTCGCCTCGATCTTGATCAGCGCGAGATCGGTGCGCCGGTCGGCGCCGATGACACGCGCCTTGAACTCGCGCTTGTCGGTAAGGCGAACGGTGGTTTCGTCGGCGGAGTCGACCACGTGAGCATTGGTCAGAATGTAGCCGTCCGCGCTGATGATGAAACCTGAGCCGAGCGACCGGCTCTCGAAATCCCGCGGGCCCTGACCGCCGGGTCCCGGTTGGCGTGGAATGAAACGCCGGAAGAAATCGTAGAGCGGGTCGTCTTCCTCGAGATTGGGAACCTGCGGCGAGGCACGGCGTTCGCGCACCTGAGTCGTGCTGATATTGACGACCGTGGGGCCTTGCCTCTCGGCGAGCTCGGTGAAATCCGGCAACTCGCGTCCTTGCGCGTACAGCGCAGAGGGCAATCCGAGCAACAGACAAACAAACAATACTCTCGCCATTGGGAAGATCCTTGGAATGTACCGGCGGAAACCGCGGCGCGACCCCGGCTGCCGGGAGCCGGACAAACTCAACGGGGGCCGCGGAGGCTTCTACTTACGGTATTCCACCGCGTCGGCCACGTATTTTACGCTCTCTGCGGGCGCTTCGCCGACGACCGTAATCCAATAGTTGCCTATCGGGCGCATATAGACGTTGACCGCCCCCTGCCGCACCAGACCCGGCTGCAACGCCTGCTTGCCTGTCGCAGGCTCTATGAATACCGAGATCGCAGCCAACCCGTCGGACAGCACGATGTGGCCCACGCCGCCGGTGCCTCCCATGGTGCGAACCAGTTCGACCACGGTCCGAAAACCCGCAGGCCCGGAACGAATCGTCCACCCGGCTTCGGACAGATTGGCGCGCGTCGCGCCGGAATCCTCGACGCGCCAATCCTTGCTTTGGCGGAAATAGCGCGGCCTCAAGCGATCGCGGTCGATGTGGCCACCGATCTTGATCTCCGTGAACGCGAACTGCTCAAGCAATGCATGCTTCTCATCGAAGGTCTTGGCCTTCAAGAGCATCCCCGTGTTGAGATCCGCCCAGAGCCGATGGCCGTAGCGCATCCGGTCTTTGGGCTCGAGCGCGAGGACCTGACAGCTGTAGCCTCCGACGCGCTCGATCTCGCCCTTCCTGACGGTGTAGTTCTCCGACACGTCCTTGAGTGAAAGGATCGCGGGAAATGGCCGGCGAACGGGCTGCTTGTCGATCTTCACGGTCATGCTCGCCGGCAGGTAACACACGACCTCGTCGCCCGTGCGGACTATTTCGCGAGGCACCCCATCCAGCGTTTCCAGCCGCTCGCGCGGTCCCGAAGCCTCGACGACGTGAGCAATGCGGGAAGTTTCGACCTGCTGGCCCTGCTGGTATACAAACGTGCCGGAGTAGCTGAGTTTTTCGGTGGCCGCATAGATGCGCTCAAGCCATTGCAGCGCGGAAGTGGAAGTATCGGCCTGGGCTATCGCCGTGGATACCGGCAACAGGAACGGCAGAATCCTTGCCGATTGCCACACACGCGATGGGGAGAGCGTCATTTCCTTGCGGCCCCACGCTCTTCAGCCACATTGCGAACCTCAGCCACGTTGCGGACGTCCGGCACACTGCGAACATAGGTCGCGATGCCTTGCATGGCGCTCGTGTGGGAATAAGGCTGATGGGCGAGCAGATAGTTCTCGACTTCGGGAGGTGGCACGCTGGAGACCAGGCTTGCCGCCGCCGGGGTCGCGTCCGTGGCCGCGGCGGGACCCCCGGCGAGTTGCGACTCGGAGCGCCAGCCCGGGGAAGCGGTCCACACGACGAAGGCCACTGCGGCGGCGCTGGCAGCAGCGGACATGGCGTACCAGCCAAGACGTCTGGAGGGGCTTTTCTCCCGCTGCGGAGCGAGCACCGTAGGCTCCTCGCGGAGACGAGCGGCCACGCGAGCAGCGATCTCTGGCCCGGTGTGACCTCTGAGCGTATCGCCGATCAGATGATAGGTGTCCCACGCGCCTTTCAGTTCGGGGTCGGTCCGGAGCCGGCTCAGATGCGAGTGAAGGCCCTCGTCCCCGAGCTCACCGTCGATCAGCGCCGATAGTTTTTCCTTCATGGTCACCACCTCTGGTCCTTGCGCGTGTCGAGCAGGGGTCGCAGCTTCTCGGCCACCGCCTCGCGCGCGCGGAATATTCTCGAACGAACGGTGCCGATCGGGCAATTCATGATGGCTGCAATGTCCTCATAACTCAAGCCTTCGATCTCGCGCAGCGTGATGGCGTTGCGCAACTCTTCCGGCAGTTCCTTCAAGGTGTCGTTGACGGTGTTCGCGATCTCCTTGGACATCAGCATGCTCTCGGGCGTGTTGATGTCGCGCAATTGCTCGCCGCCCTCGAATCCCTCCGCGTCCTCCGAGTCGAACTCCGTCGTGGTCGGGACGCGCCGCCCCCGCGCCACCAGGTAGTTCTTGGCCGTATTGATGCCAATGCGGTAGAGCCATGTATAGAAGGCGCTGTCGCCCCGGAACGAGGGCAGTGCGCGGTATGCCTTGACGAATGCCTCCTGTGCGACATCCTCAACCTCCACTGGGTCCCGGATAAACCGCGACAGCAACCGCCCGAGCTTGCGCTGGTACTTCGACACCAGCAACTCGAAGGCGTGCTTGTCGCCACGCTGGGCCCGCTCGACCAGCTGCCGGTCGAGATCCCTCTCATCCATCCGCCACCGTCCCTGACGAAGCGGTGTCGTGCTTCTGTTCTAAGTTGTCCACAGGCGGCGGGCAGTATACCGCAGTGTCCAGACAGCCTCGGCACCTTGAAGCTACAGACCGGCCGCCGGAAAAATAGTTCAGATCGGGATGGGGTTATTCCGGTGGAGTTGCGCCCCCGCCGGAGTCCGGCTCGCCGCGCCAGCGCAGCCAGACTCGCAGGCGCCGAAAGTCCTCGGGAGACGCCGAATCGGCCATCAGCACCAGCGATTTGCGGGCCGCTCCCGGCTGAATCAGCCCCAACACTACGAGTGCGGCCGAAACAAAATGCCCGCCGGCGAGCCTGCCCTCATGCCACGCACCGTTTCGGTCCCGCCAGGACGCTCGCCCGTCCGCATGCAACTCAAGCGAGACCGCGGTGCTGGAGGAGCGGTTCAAGGCTCCTGCAAGGCAGGCGGCCGCCGACAGCAGAACGCCCCCACCCGCCAGGTACCGCGCCCAGCCCGCGAGACTCACGCAGAGGGCGGTAAGAGCAAGGATGTGGGCCACGAGGAGCACCCCCGCAAGCCTGATCGAAGGCTTCAAATCGAACCGCAGTATGGGCGCGGCTGACATGAAACCTCATTTTCACCCCTTGCGGGTACCTGGGAGAGCGTCTGTGCGCCGCGGGAGGAGGTTCAGGATCAAATGCGTTTGAAAATCAATGTGCCGTTAGTGCCGCCGAAGCCGAAAGAGTTCGACAGGACGGCGCGCAGGGTCATGCCCCGCGCCGTGTTCGGGACGTAGTCAAGATCGCAAGCCGGGTCCTGGTTGAACAGGTTCACGGTCGGAGGCGCGACCTGATCGCGAATCGCCAGCACTGAGAAAATCGCCTCCACTCCTCCGGCCGCACCCAATAGATGCCCGGTCATGGATTTGGTCGAGCTGACTGCGAGTTTCTTCGCGTGGTCGCCGAAGCAGCGCTTCACCGCCACGGTCTCCGCGAGATCGCCGAGCGGGGTCGAGGTTCCGTGAGCGTTGATGTAGTCGATGTCCTCGCGATTGAGTGCGGCGTTGCGCAAGGCGTTGTCCATGCAGCGAGCCGCGCCTTCGCCGCTCTCCT
>DATHHS010000255.1:0-5469 GCA_035317085.1 Burkholderiales bacterium | reverse complement strand
CCCTCGTGATTCTGGAAGCGATGAAAATGGAGCACACCATCAAGGCGCCCGGTCCCGGCCGTGTCGCGCGGATCTGTCACCAGGTCGGCGAGCAGGTCGGCGAAGGGGCCGAATTGATACAGTTCGAGGCCGAGCCATGAGTTTCCCAAGGAAAGTGCGTATCGTCGAAGTGGGTCCCCGCGACGGCTTGCAAAACGAAGCGGCACGGGTTCCGACCGAGGTCAAGATCGAACTCATCCACCGGCTCGCCGGAGCGGGCGTGGCCGCGGTGGAGGCGACCGCGTTCGTATCGCCAAAGTGGGTGCCCCAGATGGCCGACAACGCGCAGGTCTTCGCCGGCCTACGCAGGAAACCGGACGTGGCCTACCCGGTGCTCGTGCCGAACATGAAGGGTTTCGAGGCGGCGCTCGCCGCCGGCGTGGAGGAGATCGCCGTATTCGGCGCCGCCTCCGAAACCTTCAGCCGAAAGAACATCAACTGCAGCATCGCCGAGAGCCTGGAGCGCTTCGCCCCGGTCGTGCGGGCCGCGCGAGCGAACAAGATGCGCGTGCGCGGCTATATTTCCTGCGTGGCAGGCTGCCCCTACGAAGGCGAAGTTAAACCCCAGGCGGTCGCGGCGGTGGCGGAAAAACTCTACAAGATGGGTTGCTACGAGATTTCGCTCGGCGACACGATCGGAGTCGGAACGCCGGGTCGCATCCGCACCGTGATCGAAGCGGTCGCAAGACGGGTTCCCATAGGCAAGCTGGCCGGCCACTACCACGATACTTACGGGCAGGCGCTCGCGAACATCTACGCCTCGCTCGAAGCCGGCGTGAGAACTTTCGACAGTTCGGTGGCGGGACTCGGCGGCTGCCCCTATGCGAAAGGCGCGACCGGCAACGTCGCGACCGAGGATGTGGTCTACATGCTCGACGGGCTCGAAATAAAAACGGGCGTGGACCTGACGCAGGTCCTGCGGACCGGCCAGTTCATCTGCCGCGCCCTCGGGCGCGAGCCGAGCTCGAAGGTGGCGCGGGCCCTGGCCGCCAAGCTCGGCGCATGAGTCAAATAAGCGGCGATGTCCCATCGCCGTGCGTCAATGTATGCAGGATGAACCCCGGCACAGCGATGTGCGAGGCTTGCTTTCGCACGCTCGAGGAGATCGCCGGCTGGTCCGCCATGAGCCCGGAGGAAAAGCGTGCGGTGCTTGCACGCCTGCCCGCGAGGCGGGCGAATTCATGAAGCTGCCCCCGAGCGTCCAGGTCATCGAGCGCGGATGGCTGTCGGCCAACAACATCCTGCTGCACGCGCAGGACGGCGCGACGCTCGTCGACTCCGGCTACGGTTCGCACGTGCCACAAACGCTGGCACTGATCGAGCACGCCTTGCAGGGCAAAGAGCTCGCGCGGCTCGTCAACACCCACTGTCATTCCGACCACATGGGAGGCAACGCAGCGATCCGGAAGAAATACGGCTGCAGGACCAGCATCCCGGAAGGCGAGGCGCCGCTCATCGATCGCTGGGACGAACAGGCCTTGATCCTCGCGATCGCCGATCAGCGCGCCGAGCGATTTCGCTACGACGACACTTTCGGCGACGGTGCCGCGCTGAGAATGGGCGAATTCGACTGGCAGGTGACCGCCGCGCCCGGCCACGACACCCACGCCGTGATGTTCTACTCGCCCGAGCTGGGCGCGCTGATCTCGGGCGATGCCTTGTGGGAAAACGGTTTCGGCGCGGTCTTCCCTCAGCTCTTCGGCCACGACACGGCACTGCGGGAAACGCGACAGACGCTCGAAGGCATTGCTGGCTTGGGGGCGAAGACCGTGATCCCGGGCCATGGCCGCCCCTTCGCGAATGTCGACTCCGCGCTCGAGCGCGCTTTCTGGCGGTTGGAGAGCTACGAAGGGGACATCACGCGTCTTGCGCGGCACTGCGTCAAGGTGGCGCTCTCGTTCGCGCTCCTGGAAAAGCGCTCGATGCCTTTGGCGGACCTGCCCGGCTACGTCGGCCGCGTGCCCATCCTCTCCGATATCAATCGACGCTACCTTGGAATGACCGACGTGGATTTCGCCGAGTGGCTGGCCGGCGATCTCGAGCGCGCAGGCGCCTTGCGCCGCGAGAACGGCATGCTGTACGCCTCCGGAAGTTAACTCCGCCGGCGTGCGCTCCAGTTTGCCACGTCGCGGTTAGCCCTGCGGACGGTGCCGCTGATGAGAGCGCCGTTCACTTTTCCAACCAGCTCGACCGGTCCGTGGTCGAGCGCGCCGCCGGGGAGCACCAGCCGCAACTCGTCGCCCCGCAGCCTGCCGCTGGAAAAAGATACATCGCCCTGCCCCGCCAGTTCGACCGAGCCTGACACGAATTGGAAACTCTGCTTCAGAGTAAGGCGGGTTTTCCGTGTCTTTCCCCCCGAGCCGAGCTCGAAAGTCCACTCGCCCGCGATTCGGGCTGGAACGATCCACAGATACACCGAGCTTTCCTTGCGCGTGCCGACCGACTTCTCCGGAGCGGAAACCGTCTCCTCCTTGTCCGGCCGCCACTCGCGCATGCCAAAGTCGTGCGAGACCACGCGCGTCCCAGGTTTAAGCTCCGACAGGATCTTGGGCCGCAACGCAATATTCACGTCGGGTAAAAGATAAAGCGTCAGGACGTCCGCGTCGCGGAAATCGGTGTTGAACAGATCCTGCTGCAGAAATTTCACGCGATCGGCGACGCCAAGGCGCAGCGCTTCCTCGTTGGAGCGCCGCACGAGGCGCGGGTCGATCTCGACACCGAAACCCCGGGCACCAAGCCGTTGCGCTGCGGTGATTATGATGCGCCCGTCGCCCGAGCCGAGGTCGATCACCGTATCGCCTGATTTCACTTGCGCCATGTCGAGCATCTTGTCGACGACGGCCTGCGGAGTCGGCACGTAGGGAGTATCGAGTTCCTTTTCCTGAACCTGCGCAACAGCGGCGCGGGAGAAAAGCAGCACCGCCGCAGCGAGGGCCAGCACGCCGATCCGACTTTGAAACCGCACTGTGGTCCGTTGGGGCATCGCCGTCTCAGATCACTCCACTCTCGCGCAGCGCCGCGATCTGGGCATCGCGATACCCGGCTTCGCGCAGGATATCCTCCGTGTGTTCGCCGGGCCCGGGCGCCGGTCGTTTGATTGCGAATTCGAACTCGCTGAATCTCAGCGGAAGCGCAAATTGCGTCAGTCCGCCCTCGGCGACGAACATCGCCCGCGCACGCAACTGCTCGTTCTCCATCGTCTCATCCATGGTCAATATCGGGCTCACGCAACAGTCGACTCTGACGAAAATCTCGGACCACTCGCGCTGTGTGCGTAAGACAAAGACCGCGTCCAATCGTTCTTTCACCGGCCTCGCTTCCTCGCCGTACACCATGTGTTTTCCTTTCAGTTCCGGGCAGCCGAGTATATCGCACAGCGTTTCCCAGAATTTTCGCTCGAGCGCCCCCACGGCCATCCAGCGGTCGTCCCGCGTCCGGTAGACGTTGTAGCAGGGCAGACCGCCGTCGAGCATTCCCGAGCCGCGGCCGGGCGTCTTTCCATGCTCGAGAAAACCCAGAAGGGGAAAGATCGCGTGCGCGAGGACCGCATCCGTCATGGAGACATCGACATGGCGACCGCGCCCGGAGGATTTCGCGTCGATCAGCGCCGCCAGAATTCCCATCACCGGAGCGAGCGTCCCCCCGAGCAGATCGGCGATCTGGAAATTCGGGACGACCGGCGTCTCCGCAGTTCCAATCTGGTCGCCGACGCCGGCGTAGCCGATGTAGTTGATGTCGTGACCGGCTCGTTGCGCGTACGGCCCGTCCTGCCCGTAGCCGGTAATCGAACAATAGACGAGCCGCGGATTCGCGGCAACGACTGCGTCGTAGCCGATACCGAGCTTCGCCATGACTCCGGGACGGAAGCCTTCGACCACGACGTCGGCGCTCTTTGCCAGGTTCAGAAAAACTTCACATCCTTGCGTCCGCTTCAGATCGAGTCGCATCGCGCGCTTGTTGCGATTGACCAGCCGGAAAAAATCCGACATGGGAGGATCCGCGGAGTCCCTCCCCCGCGCGGCCTCGCTCATGGGCCCCATGCCGCGAGCGTAGTCCCCCGCTTCCGTGTCCTCGATCTTGATCACATCCGCGCCCATGTCGGCGAGATGCAGTGTCGCCATCGGACCGGGAAGCAAGCGCGTCAAGTCCAGGACGCGGATGCCGGAAAGCGGTTTCGCGCGCACGCTATTCGACGGCGCTCGGATAAGCTCGTCCCAGCATCCAGTTCTTGATGCCGCTCACCGTTTCGGTTTCCTTGCCGAAATAACCGTGCGCGGAGAGTGCCTCGCAGGACGGCGATTGCGCCGGCGTTCCGCCGTGCACCGTAATCAGCGGGAAATTCGCTGATAGCCTTTTCGCCGCGGTATAGGGCGTAACGAAACAATCGTCCTGGGCATGATGGACGAACAGCACCGGAACCTTGAGCGTGGCGAAGTCGAACCCCGAAAGCCCGCTGCCGGACCGGTCGGCGTTGAAAAGAGTGGAGGTCAGAACGATCCCGTCGACGCGAGCACCCAGCACCCGGCCGGCGTATGCGGCAGAGATGGTGCCGCGGCTGGTGCCGACCAAAAAGATCTTCGCCGTCTTGAATCGCCGGCGAAGATCGTCGACTACCGCGGAAACGTCTGCCGCATGATCGCTACCTTGCCTGAAAACGTCGCTGTAGCCTCTCCGCTGAAGGTCGGACGGAGCATCGATGATAGCGACCGCGACTTCGGTATCTCGCATGAGGCCGCGCGTGCGCACCAGAAAATTGTTCCTGCCGACAAATTTGACGGAGTCTTCCTCGAGCCGGAGCTTCAACAGCCCTTCGCCGCCCGGAAACATCACCGCCACGGCCTTCGGCGGCGCGGACTCGTGCATCAATAGATAGGACTGCGTCGCGTCTTTGCGGCCCGAGACGGTGACGATCTCCTCCGCAAAGGCGGAAAGAGCCGTCGCAAACAGCATCGCCAGCCAAAGGCCGCGAAATGCGCGTGCGCCTCCGACGATTGGGCTAGTCATGTTCGCGGGTTTCGAGAGTATCGCGATACTCGGGCATCCGGTCGGGCCTCCCAGCGTGGGGACCCGGCCGCAGGCACCATAGCACAAAGCCAAAATCAGGTCTGGTTATAAAGAACTAAACTAAAATTCTTTCCGGTTTCTAAAGCGCGCGGGTAAGTTCCTTTCTCACCATCCTCCGGCCACCGCACGGAGGAACTTCCAAGGGAGAGGTTCATGAACCCAACCGCCAAAGGCATCAGCGAAGACTGGCTGTCGGTCTGGATCGGCCTGCTTGTGTTCGTACTCGCGCTCGGTGTCACAGGCGAGGCCGATCTGCTCGGCTGGGTGGTCACGACCGGAGTCTGGATCGAAGTCTCCAAGGCCCTCAATCCCGTCTCCAAGGCCTATTCGGGCCTCGGTGGAACGGGCGCGCTGATCGTCACTTAC
>DATHHS010000254.1:0-8872 GCA_035317085.1 Burkholderiales bacterium | reverse complement strand
GCGCAAACGACGGGGCTCCTCGCCGCCGCTGCGGTGTTCTTCGGCCTTTTCCTTTACATCGAAGCCCGCGTGCGCGCGCCCCTGATGCCGCTTGGCCTGTTCGCCTTGCGCAACCTCGCGACCGCCAACGTCGTCGGCATGCTCTGGTCCGCCGCCATGTTCGCCTGGTTCTTCATCTCCGCGCTCTACATGCAGCTCGTGCTCGACTACAGCCCGATGCAGATCGGTCTAGCCTTCCTGCCCTCGAACCTGATCATGGCGGCCTTCTCGCTCGGCCTCTCCGCCAGGATGGTCATGCGTTTCGGCATCCGCGCACCGCTCGCGGCGGGGCTCGGGCTCGCTGCGCTCGGGCTCGCGCTCTTCGCGGTCTCGCCGACAGATGGAGGCTTCGTCGCCCACGTCCTGCCGGGAATGCTGCTCCTCGGCCTCGGTGCCGGCATGGCGCTGAACCCGCTGCTGCTCGCCGCGATGAGCGAGGTGAGCCAGAGCGAATCCGGCCTCGCCTCGGGAGTGGTCAACACCGCGTTCATGATGGGCGGAGCGCTCGGCCTCGCGGTCCTCGCGAGCCTCGCCGCCGCCCGCACCGAGGGCCTCGCCGCCTCCGGAGCGGTTTCGCAGCTCGCCCTCAACGGCGGCTATCATGTCGCTTTCGCCGTCGGCGCGGTCTTCGCGGCCGCGGCGGCATTGGCGAGCGCCGTGCTGCTTCGTGCCGGAAGGCAGCCCAGCGCAGGCGGACGCGAAGCAGTCACGGCGTCCAATTCCTGACCGATGGAGAAACGAACATGTCCCAGCTCGATGCCTACCTGATCTTCAACGGCAACTGCGCGGAAGCGATGCGCTTCTACGAGCGCACGCTCGGCGGCAAGCTCGAAGTCATGATGACGCACGCCGAGTCGCCCATGGCGGGTCAGACGCCGCCCGGCAGCGCGGACCGTATCCTGCACGCGCGTCTGATCATCGACGGCCGCATCCTGATGGCGTCCGACTCCATGGTCGGCCAGCCCTACGAGGGCATGAAGGGCTTCTCGCTGTCGCTGATCTACCCGAGGGCCGCCGATGCGAAGCGGGCATTCGATGCCTTGGCCGCAGGCGGCAAGGTGACCATGCCCTTGCAGAAAACCTTCTGGGCCGAGGCCTTCGGCATGCTGGTCGACCGCTTCGGCACGCCCTGGATGGTCAACGCCGGAATGGCGAACCCCTAAAAGGAGAATTCCATGAGCGCCAACAGCGGTCCCGGATACAAGAAGTATCCGGACCATCGCATCACGACCAAGCCGGCGGGTTTGCGCGTGCGGGTGAAGGTCGGCGGCGAGGTCATCGCCGACACCCGCGACGCGATCAGGCTCGAGGAGAGCGCGCATCCGGTCGTCTATTACATCCTGCGCAAGGACGTGAAGATGGAGCGGCTGGTCCGCTCGAAGCATCAAACCGTTTGCCCCTTCAAAGGCACGGCGTCGTACTACTCCCTCGCGAACGGCGCGGAGAACGCGGTCTGGACGTATGAGACGCCTTACGACGAGGTGAGCGTGATCAAGGAGCGGCTCGCCTTCTACCCCGACAAGGTCGATTCGATCGACGCAGCCTAGCAGGAGCGGAGTCCGCTTTCCCAACTCAACCTCAGGAGATTTTTCATGGCCTACGTCGATGGATTCATTGTTCCCGTCCCCAGAAAGAAAATCGAAGCCTACCGCCGCATGGCGCGCAAAGGCGGCAAAGTCTGGCGCGAGCACGGCGCCCTCGAGTTCCGGGAATGCATGGCCGATGACGTGAAATGGGGCAAGGTCACCTCGTTCCCGAGAAGCGTCAAGCTCAAGGCCGGCGAGGTCGTCTGGTTTTCCTTCATCGTCTACAAGTCCCGCAAGGATCGCGACCGCGTGGTTGCCAAGGTGATGAAAGATCCGCGCTTGGCCGACATGATGGATCCCAAGGCGATGCCCTTCGACGCCAGGCGCATGATCTACGGCGGCTTCAAGGTCATGGTGGATTTCTGAGAACCGGGAACCATGACAGTAGGCCCCCTCGCCGACCGAAGCCATAGGCCTGTGCTCGATAACATCACGGAGGAGTCAAAATGCTCAAGACTATTGCCATCGCAGTCGTCGTTCTGATCGCCACCGTTCTCGTTTTTGCCGCGACCAAGCCCGACACTTTCAGCGTCGAGCGCTCCACGAGCATCAAGGCGCCGCCGGAGAAGATTTTTCCCCTGCTCAACGACTTCCGCCGCTGGGATGCCTGGTCGCCCTGGGAGAAAAAAGACCCCGCGATGAAAAGAACCTACAGCGCACAGACGAGCGGCAAGGGCGCCGAGTACGCATGGGAAGGCAACAAGGACGTCGGCCAGGGTCGAATGGAAATCGCGGAGTCGGCTCCGCCTTCCAGAGTCGCGATCAAGCTCGATTTCCTGAAACCGTTCGAAACCCACAACAGGGTCGAGTTCACGCTCGAGCCCAAGGGCGACTCGACGAGCGTGACCTGGGCGATGCAGGGTCCCGCGCCCTACGTCTCGAAGCTCATGCAGGTCTTTGTCAGCATGGACAAGCTGATCGGAAAGGACTTCGAGACCGGGCTTGCCAACCTGAAGGCCGCCGCCGAAACCCGGTTGCCGTGACGGCTCTCGCCACCTACTTCTTCTTCGGGGATTTGCGGATCATCGCATTCACGCCCTTGACGCGATCGTACGACGATCTTCGGTTGAAATCGGCCCCACGACCCTGACTGGAATGGAATGAGCAAAGTACTGTTTATTCTCGTCTGCATCCTGTGGGCAGATCTCAATGCCGTCGCGGCCGACGGCATTACCGTCATCTCATTTGGCCGCGCCGATCAGGCGGCGCTGACGCAGGCCTACTACCGATCGTTCCGCAAGAGCACCGACATCGAAGTCAAATCGGCTTCGTACGACGGCCAGACGACCGAGCTCGAGCAGATGGTCAAAACCGGCAAGACTGTGTGGGATGTCATGCAGGTGGAATCGCGCACCCTGCAACTCGGCTGCCAGGCGGGCCTGTTCGAAAAACTCGACTACAGCAAGATCGGCGACAAGAACGACTTCATACCGGGCGCGATATCCGATTGCGGCGTCGGCATCTTCGCATGGTCGATGGCGCTTGCCTACGACGCGGACAAGGTGAAGGTTGCGCCGGGTTCGTGGGCGGATTTCTGGGACGTCAAAAAGTATCCGGGCAAACGCGGGCTGCGCAGAAGCGCGAGGTACACGCTGGAAATCGCGCTGCTCTCCGACGGGGTCGCGCCGAGGGACGTGTACAAGCTGCTTGCCACCCGGCAAGGAGTGGATCGCGCGTTCGCAAGACTCGACCGGATCAAGTCGGACATCCTGTGGTGGGAAGCGGCGGCCCAGCCGGCGGCGTTCCTCACCGCCGGCAACCTGGTCATGACTTCGGCGTATACGCTCTGGATCGACCGTGAACAGCAACGAAAGAAAAACTTCAGGATCGCGTGGGACGGCAGCCTGTACGACGTCGACAGCTGGGCCATACCGAAAGGCACGCCGAAAGTCTCCAGCGCCTACCGCTTCATCGCCTTTGCGAGCCAACCCGAATACCAGAAGCTGCTGTCGGAGAATGTAGCCTACGGACCGACCAACAGGAAGGCCTTGCCGCTGCTCGGCGCAGAGCTCATCGGGAAGATGCCCTCGGCAGAGGCGAATCTCAGGCGGGCGCTCAAGATCGACACCGCGTTCTGGATCCGCCACGGGGAAGCGCTCGAGAAGCGTTTCAACAGTTGGGCGCCTCCGGTCTGCAGACAACAGACCGACGACGACGAAGACTATGACGAGCAAGCCCTCTGCCAGGACGCTCAGGGTAAATTGCGCATCCGCCCGGAGGCCGAGCCGCACAAGCACAAGGACGGCGACAAGGACGGCGAGCCGCACAAGCACTGAGATTTTGGGCGGGCCATGAAGAAAACTGGCCCGGCGCATTCGCGCCGAGCCAGCTTGTCAGCAAGAGAACCCGGAAAGCCTTCGCGGCTTCGCGACTCTTCCCGTGGTATGCCTAGTCCCTGTCGTGATCGTGATCGCGATCATGGTCGCGATCCGCCCCTATCTCGGCCGCCTTCCCGGTGAGCTTCACGATATCCAGACCGCCTCCCACCCGGTCGCCGCAGTAGAGAAGACCGCGGTCGTCCACGTCCGGGTTGTCGCACGAGACGTCCAATGCGGTGAACGTCACGCCGTTGATGACGGAGGTGCTAGGCTGGGTGAACGAGTTGACCGGCGCGACGAAGTGCGCCACTTCCACCGGATGGTACGGATCCCGGATGTCGGTCACGCGCAGGCCGGCGTCGAACCACGCGCTGGTCATCAGTCTGCCGTAGAACGGGTCGTTGAAGTTCTCCGCCATCGAGTGGACGCCGAACCGGGTGCCGCGGGAGCAGAAGTTGGGCCGCCCCGAGAAATCGTTGACCGTGACGGTCGAGATCGGCCAGGGATGCTGTTCGGCGCTGGTGCTGCCGCCTTGTCCGATCTTCGCGGTGATGTCCAGCAGATACAGCAAGTGCGGAGATCCGGTACAGCGATTGTCGGTTTCCTCCGAGCTGAGCGCCAGGATATCCCGGACGTTGTTGTCGGTGAAGTTGGCGTACTGTTCCAGTTTTATTCCGTAGTACGGCATCGACGAATGGCCGCCCTCGACGCCCGGCATGAAGAGAACCCCGATCTGGCCCTGCAGCAGTTCCGCATCGGTGGGCCTCGCGGGATTCGCGTACTGGCCCGTTCCGTAAGGAGGCGGCAGCACCTTCGTCAGGTCGTTGATCTGCACGATGCCGTCAGATCCCACGCCGTACGGCATGTAAAGGCGGTTGACCGCCTGGCCTCTGAATGTCGACACGACGATCGGCCCGTGCACCCCCGGAGGAACGGTCTTCGTGGTGTTCTCGGTTCCCGGCATGACAAAGGTCGAACCCGGATTCTGGCCGGGGAAACCGAAATCCACGATGTATTTCGGTTGCGCCGGATTGCTCAGATCGAAAATTTTCAGGTGCTGGTTCGGGCTGCTCTTGTTGTTCCAGCCATCGGGAACCGGATCAGTCGATCTGGTCGCGCCGCCGACGATGTAAGCGATCCCGGTGCTGCAATCCCACCAGTTTCTGTGGGTCACGTCCAGGCCCATCACCGGCGTCGACACCAGGGTTGGAATCTTCGGGTTCGTCACATCCCATACCTCATGCGTTCTCGAGCCGTTTTCCCTCAGCAGATAGACATGGTTTTTCAGTCCGTGCGGCAGGACGCTGCCGTCGCACAGCTTGGCCATGCGCGAGCCGCCGCCGGTTGCCGTATCGGACGGAAGATGTTTGAGGTACATCGGATGCCTGGGATCGGTGACGTCGACGATCGAGGTGCCGTTTCTCTCGGTGACCCCGGTCATCGGGTTGAGCATCAGCCCGTTGAAGTGTCCGGCGAAAGCGATGACGCGCCCGTCCGGGTAAGTATGAACCGTCGTCTGGTAAGTCACGCGCCCCTGCAGATCGTTGTGACCCAGCCAATCGGTGTTGAATGTGTCCGCTCCTTTGAGATCGACCGATCCCCGCGGCGCCACGGTATCCAGATCATTCGCCGCCCACGCGTTCGCGCCCAGCGCGAACATTGCAAGGACCCCGGTAATGCACAGAGACGACCGCACGCGCCGGTGCGGAATGCACGGATGCTGTTTCATTGAAACCTCCTTTGGCACAACTTTTTTGTAAGATGTACTACAACTCTTTGTACGACACTTCTTACGACACTTCTCTAGTACGACTTGCAAGCCCGGACACTTCTGCCCGACATCACCTCACCCCGCGCGCGCCCCTACGGTTGCATTCCCGAGAGATGGCCGCGAGGGTCGAACTGCACGGAGGATGCGCCGTAGGACCAGGTCTCGACACGGCCTTCGACCACTTCCTCCTGAGTCACCTCAATAGGCTCGCCCAGGACGGCTCTGACTTCCCTGGTCGTCATGCCGGGAAGCAGATAGCCGGTTGCGATCGGCGCCGTCGATATCTGCGGTGCGGTGGACGAATTGCCCATTGGGCTCGGCGCCGATGGCGTCTGCTGTGCGGTAAGCGGATTGCCGCTTGGGCTGGGCGCCGATGGGTGTCCGGACGTACGCGCCGAAACCCTGGATTCCAATTCAGGCGGACACGGAAAATTCTGATACATATCCGTTCCGTCTTTTCCGGCGCACTTGAAGATGGTTTCCGCAGAGGCCAGCGAAGCGACAAACGACGAAAGCACGAGAATCCAAATTGATTTCCACACGATTGGAACTCCTCCTCGCTTACTTTCCTGCAACCTGAGCGGAGTTAGCTTGCATCTCGTGTGAACTGCTTGTCAAGAACCTTGCGCGCTATTTTCTCGACACAAAACACGCTGCGCGAGCGCGCTGTTGTCGTTAGCTGTTGGTGTCGTTGAGCAGTGTCATCGATTGTTGTCGTGCTTGTCGTTAAGCGTTGTCGTTACGTGTTGGTTTTCGTGAGGACGGCAAGCCGCAGCCTCTACTTCGACCGGGCGCCTTCTCCAGACCTGCCCGGTCGGTACGCGATGGCCGCGGCCCCCGCCAGGAGCAAACCCGCGACGACATCCAGCGCGACATGCTGCCGGGTCGCCATCGTGGAGTAGACGATGCCGAGGCACCACAGGCCATTGCACGAGAGCAAGGCTCGCGGCGCGCGCATCGCCGTCAGATGCCTGTGGAGCACGACCGCCGTGAATGCGGCGAAGGCGACATGCAGCGACGGGCAGGCGTTTCCCGAAACGTCGACCGTCCTGAGAAACTCGAGCGACGGGTACCGGGACCAGTCGATTGCAGGATTGGGAATCTTCGTGGGCAGAACCATGAATGTGCCCAGGCCGGCGACGGCCATCGCCAGGGATACTCCTGCCCACGCGGCCAGCTCCCGAATGTCCCTGGCGAGCGCGGGTCCCAGGGACACATAGACCCACAGGGAGACGTACACAGAAAAGGCCTGGGGGGAAAAAGAGATCAGCTGGTCGATCCAGGTCACCGGCATCACCGTCACGGCAGACAGCGGATGACGCATGACCCAGAAGTAGGCATAGAAGAAGCCCGCGATCCCGCCCATCGTCACAAGCATCTTGAGGACCCACAGATGGCCTGTCCTCCTCTTCAGCTCGTCTTTCCAGGTCTTGGGTCCGAGCGCCGTCGTGGCCTTGTCTTCAGGGCCTTGGGTCAGCCAGCCGATTCCGGCGTGACGATGGCGTCCATTCAGGTCCATGTTCCTGCTTGCGCGTGGCGCTCCCGTTGCGCGTGGGGCTTCGCTAGCCGGTCATTGTAGAACGCGCCCATGCCTGCCGCTGGGCGGCAGCATTCCCGGAGGGTGTGTCGGGAGGCCCCGGGTGAGCCGGGGCCTCATGTTTCGATCGCGTCGCCGAGCGGCGGCGCGCCTTTCAGCGCTCGCTCTTTTCGAAATCCTCGAGAGACTCCTTGGCGTCTCCATAGTCCTTTTGCACCTTGCCGGAAATCTGTTTGGAAAGGCCCTTGACCTGCTGGTCCTTGCTTCCGACCATCTTGCCTGCCTGTTCCTGGACTTTGCCGGCAACGTTCTTCGCCACGCCCTTCGCCTGATCCTTGTTCATATACGAGTCCTCCGTTGGTAAGCGCCACATTCAGCGCGATTGAATGCTAGGGGCTGGTACAAGGCGCCGATGTGCGGTGGCTTACATAAATGCATCTTTTTTTGTGCAAGCCGGCCTTCGTCCGGGCATCCCGCTTGCTTTGGAGCGCCGAGTTGGCGCTCGCTCATGGCCCGTGCGGGCGCGAGAGCGCTCCGACTTATTTCTTGACGATCATTTCGTTACCGACGCTTTGCACGCCTGCCACCGCCCGTGTGACGTCGATCGCACGGTCGATCTGCGCCTGGTTGTCCACGTAGCCGCTCAGCTGGACCTGGCCCTTGCGCGTCACCACGGAGATATCGAAGCTCTTGACGCCCGGGTCGGAGAGCAATGCCGATTTGACCTTGGTGGTGACGACGCCGTCATCGACCGTGTTGCCCACCGAAGCTTTCCCGATCTTCAGGCTCATGCCATTCTCGACGCCCTTGACGCCTTCCACCTTGCGGGTGATCGCGACGGCGTGGTCGATGCGGGCCTGAGTGGCGACGAAGCCGCTCAACTGGACGTGGCCCTTGCGGGTTTCGACCTTGATATCCGTGCTCTTGACATCCGGGTCGCCGAGCAGCGCGGAGCGCACGCGTCCCGTGATGACGCTGTCGTCGATCTCGTTCCCCATGGTCGTGCTGGACGCCCGGACCGCCGTTGCAACCGGCGCGCGCGCCTCTTCCTGGCCGTTGTCGCAGCCGGTCATCCACAAGGCTATGGTGCCCGCGAGCACCACGGCTTGAACAAATGCCAATTGGTGAGTTTCCATGACTGACTCCGTTGATCCGCTCAAACGACTATCCGCCGTCCGCCCTGCGGGTTCCGTTCGCTGGCGCACATAGATGGAACGGCTGCGGGGCCGACCCGGGAAACCCCGGATCGCGGGGCTATTTCCTTCGCGTGGCGTCCTCGATCTTGTCGCCGGCTTTTTCGACAGTCTTGTCGACTTGCTTGCCGGCACGCTCCAGTGGGCCTTCCTTCTCGCATCCACCCAGCCCGACCATCAGAACGGCCGCAACCAACGCTACCGCGATACTTCCGCTTGATTTCATCATAGGTCTTGCCTCCGTCAATTCCGGCAAGACTACTGCGAAGATATTTCGCTGTATGTACGCTAGCGCTCAGACCTTTTCCGGGCCGAGAGCGGAATGCGCGTCTTCTGGGCGAGTATTCGTGTCAAACTCCGGACCGGGAAACACAGGTTTTTCAACGGCGAGGGCCTTCCAACGAAAATTCTCCGCATCGCGCCAACGC
>DATHHS010000253.1:0-3014 GCA_035317085.1 Burkholderiales bacterium | reverse complement strand
GCGAGCGAAGGCTCAAATCGTCGAGGAAAGTCTTGGTGGTCGCGTAAAGCGCCGGGCGCCCCGGCACTTCCTTGTGGCCGATCACCTCGACCCAGCCGCGGTCCTCCAGCCGCTTCATCACCTCGGTCGAGACGGTGACGCCGCGGATGTCCTCGATGTCGCCGCGCGTCACCGGCTGCCGGTAAGCGACGATCGCGAGCGTCTCGAGCACGGCGCGCGAATAGCGCGGCGCCCTTTCGGGGTGGATGCGCTCGAGAAATTTCTGAAACGACGCGCGCGTCTGGAAACGCCAGCCGCTGGCCGTGGTGACGAGCTCGACGCCCCGGTCCTTCCACTCCTCGCGCAGCTCCTCGAGCAGCACGCGCAGGGTGTCGGCGTCGATCTCCTCGTCGAACATCTTCCGCAGCTCCGAGACGGCGAGCGGCTCCTGCGCGGCGAGCAGCGCCGCCTCGAGCACGATCTTTACCTCACTCGGATTGAGCATGGGAGAGCTTCACGTAGATGGGGGCGAAGGATTCGGATTGTGTGATCTCGAGGAGATTTTCCCTCACCAGCTCCAGCACCGCGAGAAAATTCACGATCAGCACCGGGACGCCCCGCGTCGGATCGAACAACTCGCCGAACTCGGCGAAGCCGCCGCTCCGCAGCCGGCGCAGGATGAGGCTCATGTGCTCGCGCACCGACAGCTCCTCGCGTGCAATGCGGTGATGCTGGGTCATCTTCGCGCGCACGAGGAGCGTGCGCCACGCCTCCTTGAGGTCCACCACGTTCACCTGCGGCAGGCGCTGCGTGAGGGTCTGTTCGATCCACACTTCCACCGGAAGGAAATCCCTCCCGATCTGCGGCAGATCGTTGAGCTTCTGGCCAGCCAGCTTCATCTTCTCGTATTCGAGCAGGCGCCGGACCAGGTCGGCGCGCGGGTCCGCGTCCTCCTCGCCGGGCATCACCGGGCGCGGCAGCAGCATGCGCGACTTGATTTCGATCAGTATCGCCGCCATGACCAGGTATTCCGCGGCGAGTTCGAGGTTTTTCGCCCGCATGACCTCGACGTACTCCATGTACTGCTCGGTGAGCCGCGCCATGGGAATGTCGAGAATGTCGATATTGGCTTTTCGAATCAGATAGAGCAGCAGATCGAGCGGCCCCTCGAAGGTCTCGAAGAAGACTTCGAGCGCGTCGGGCGGAATGTACAAGTCCGCGGGCAGCTCCGTATACGGCTCGCCGCGCACCTTGGCGTTGAGCGCGGTCGCCGGCGCAGGTGTCCGCACAGGCGTCGCAATGGAGAGTTGCGCCGGTTCGGTCATGAGTAGGAGAGCCCCATCGCTTCGCGCACTTCGCGCATGGTGGTATGCGCGAGCTTGCGGGCTTTCTCGCAGCCGTCGGCGATGATGTTGCGGACCAGGGTCGGGTCGTCGAGGTACTTCTGGGCGCGTTCGCGCATCGGACCCTGTTCGGCGAGCACCGCATCGATGATCGGCTGCTTGCACTCCAGGCATCCGATGCCGGCGGTGCGGCAGCCCTGGTTCGCCCACTCGCGGGTCTTGTCATCGCTGTAGATGAGGTGAAGCTGCCACACCGGACACTTTTCAGGATCGCCCGGATCGGTTCTTTTCACGCGCGCCGGATCGGTCTGCATGGTGCGGAGTTTCTTTTTGACGGATTCCGCATCCTCGCGCAAGGCTATCGTGTTGTTGTACGACTTCGACATCTTCTGCCCGTCTATGCCCGGCAGCTTGGAAGCCTCGGTCAGCAGCACTTCGGGCTCGACGAGAATCATCCGCCCCGCGCCTTCGAGAAATCCGAACAGGCGCTCCCGGTCGGCGACGGAAAGGTTCCCCTGCGCCTCCAGCAGCGCGCGCGCCGCCGCGAGCGCTTCGGCGTCGCCCTGTTCCTGGTACTTGGTGCGCAACTCCATGACCACTTTGGCCTTGCGGGCGCCCAGTTTCTTAGCGGCCGCCTTGGCCTTGTCCTCGAACCCGGGTTCGCGGCCGTAGATATGATTGAAGCGCCGCGCCACCTCGCGCATCATCTCGATGTGCGGCACCTGGTCTTCGCCGACCGGCACGTACTTCGCGCGGTAGATGAGCACGTCGGCCGACTGCAACAGCGGATAGCCGAGGAAACCGTAGGTGGAAAGGTCGCGATGCGCGAGCTTCTCCTGCTGGTCCTTGTAGCTCGGCACGCGCTCCAGCCAGCCCAAAGGCGTAATCATCGAAAGCAGCGTGTGCAGTTCGGCGTGCTCGGGGACGCGCGACTGTATGAATAGGGTCGCCTGCGCCGGGTCGACGCCCGCGGCCAGCCAGTCGATCACCATCTCCCAGACGTTTTCCTCGATCACTTCCGGGTTTTCGTAGTGCGTGGTGAGCGCATGCCAGTCGGCGACGAAGAACAGGCAGGGACGCTCGCTCTGGAGCTTGACCCAGTTCTTGATCGCGCCGTGGAAATGCCCCAGGTGCAGGGCACCTGTCGGGCGCATTCCGGAAACCACGCGTGCTTCGTACATTGGGATTGGCTAGAGTTGGATTGGCTACAATTGAAAGAGGGTCGCGATAACCGATTTTGATGCGAATACTATCGGATTGAGGAACTTGCCGAGAATGTCGTATCCGTATGAGCTGATAACAACGAGTCCAAGGAGTATCGGCAGCCCGAAGGGTTCGAGCCTTGAAAAACTGCCCGCCAGAGGATCGGGCAGCAGGGAAACGACAACCCGGCCGCCGTCGAGAGGAAGAATCGGCAGGAGATTCAGCGCCATGAAGACCAGATTCACCTCGATACCGGCAAGGGGCACCTGTACCAGGAAATCGTTTCCGCCGAGGCCCGACAGCGCTTCCACCTTCAAAGCGGCTGCCCAGCCGAGAGCCATCACCAGATTTGCCGCCGGACCGGCAAGCGCCACCCACAGCATGTCCCGTTTGGGGCGCCGCAGGGCGCGAAAATTGACCGGCACCGGCTTCGCCCATCCGAACATGAGTCTTCCACCGGATACGAAGAGCATCACCAGCGGCAGAAAA
>DATHHS010000252.1:0-22396 GCA_035317085.1 Burkholderiales bacterium | reverse complement strand
GAGACGCAGTATTCGGCAAGCTTCTGTTCGACGCGCGGCGGCAGGCGGACGGAGATGGGCATGGCTAGGTGTATGACAAAGCGTTCCGCATTGTATTACAGCGAGCGGCCCGACGCAAATGTGGAACTATGCCTGCGGAGTTGCGTCGCTCGCGGCCGGCGCCTTTGCGTGCAGCAGCCCCAGACTCTCGAACCGCAGGAACAATTCGCGGCAGGCCCAGGCATCGGTGGCGGCGTAGGCGATCTGCGCGGCGGAGAGTTGCGGCGCGGCCCAGTTCGAGGTCTTGGTGCCTTTGGGAATGCGGAAGGCGAGGAGTATCCCGGCGAGATTGCGCACGCCGGTCTGGCCGAAGCCCGAGCGGCGCGCGACCATCCCCAGGTCGAGCATGTTCTTTTCTTCGAACGGGAAAACTTTCTTGAGCGCGCGCAGATCGTCCGCGAGCGATATGCCGGCCTTGACGATGCGCGGATCGCAGAGGAGCTCCGCGACCACAGTGATGACCTCGGTGCGGCGAAGCTGGAACAGGTACACCGCGCGGGCCGTGGCCGCCTGCACCAGGCACGGCAGGTGGCTCTCTCCCTTCTTGAAAGCGGGGCGCGTTTCGGTATCGAATCCGACGATGCGCTCCTCGCGGAAATCGGCCAGCACCTCTTCCAGATCCGCAGGCGTCTCGACCAGGCGCACCCGGCCCTCGTAGCGGCCGATGGGCAGATTCGCCATGTCCTCGCGGGAAATCGTGCGCGGCGGTTCGGCGGGGGTCGAGGGATTCATGAAGGCGTGCAGGGTAGCGCATTTTCGCAAGCGTCAACGCGCCTATATACTGGAAAGTCGAATCCGATTTTGAGGTAGAAAAGGAAACCCCATGGCCCGCCAGATCCTCCCCGAATCGCAAATCCATCTCGCCGTGCGCGAAACCATCGCCAACTACCGCTCGGAGTTCGTGAAGGAGGTCCAGGCGGCGGTGGCGGCGAACCCGATCGTGGTCGTGGGCATGAAGCACAATCCGCATCCGAGGAGAGCGAGAAAGATCCTCGACACCGCCGGGCTCGCCTACAAGTATCTCGAGTACGGCAGCTACTTCAGCCAATGGCGCCCGCGCCTCGCGCTCAAGATGTGGACCGGCTGGCCGACGTTTCCCATGGTGTTCGTGAAGGGCATGCTGGTCGGCGGCGCGGACGACCTCGCGCGGATGATCGCGAAGGGAGAGGTGGGCGGGAAGAAGTAGCGCCGCATGCGTCCCGTCACGCCCGGGCTGATCGCCGCCTACGAAAAGGCGGAGTACGTGGTCTTCGGCATCCCCAAACTGGTGCTGCGCATCGGCGAGCCGAACGCGGCTCTGGACGAGCTGCTCCAGGCGGACGGCGCGACCACGGCGGCCTACATCACCGCGGCCAACCCGCGCGGCGAACCGCAGACCGAAACCGAGAACGAAATCGCCGCCGCCGCGCTCCACGAATCGCAGGTCGCCGCCGGATTCATCTGCTATGCGGGCGAGGGCTGCGATCCGGAGGGACGCTGGCCTCCCGAGCCAAGCCTCCTGGTGCTCGGGATCTCGCGCAAGCAGGCCGAACGCGTGGGGCGGACCTTCGAGCAGAACGCCATCGTGTTCGTGGAAAAGGGCCGGTCACCTGAGCTGGTGGTGCTCGAGGACTGAGCGAGCGCTCGACGCGGCCAGGCAGGCCGGAGGCGCGATGCTTCCCGGCAACAATCTTTTTCGCTATGTTCGCTCGCGTACAGATAGCCCTCATTCCGAGGCGGAGTATGGTCCATACGGGCCATGCACATCCCGGCAAAAGTCCGTAACACGTATGCGAGGCTGCCTCATGCTGAATTTCACAGGCCCTGCCGAGAAATCCGGCAATCTGTTTGCCGAGAAGCCCGTCGCGAGGCGCAGTCCGTTGCCGAGGCGCAGGCTCGTGCCTGAACTGGAAGCGGCCCACGTGCTGTGCCATCAGCTGCGACACAAAAGGACGCGCCCGGACAAGGCGCGGCTGGTGCATCTGATCTGCCTCAATCTCCAGGCGATACTGAAACACCACTCGCCGCAAAGGTAAGCAGACGCGCCTGGGGCGCGAAAGGCGCGGTTCCTCGCGTATGCTGCCCGTGTTTCCCAGGATTCCACCGCCGCAAATCGAAATGCACGACTCGGCGCGCACCCAGCTCCGCCTCGTCCTCGACACCAATGTCTGGCTCGACTGGCTGGTCTTCGACGATCCCTCGGTCGCGCCTATCAAGGCCGCGGTCGCCGCGAACGGCGTGGAAATTTTCATCGACGCGGCCTGCGAGGCGGAGCTCGCGCGGGCGCTGGGGTACGACCTGAAGAAGTTCTCGCTGGATGCAAAGGCGCAGGGCGCCTGCCTCGCCGAGTGCCGGCGCGTGGCACGCAGCATCGATTCGCCGGTGCCGGAGGTGGCGCGCGCGCGCCTGCCGGCATGCCGCGATCCGGACGATCAGAAATTCCTGGAGGCGGCGCTGTTCGCGGGCGCGGAGTTTCTCGTCACGAAAGACAAGGCGCTGCTGGAGCTCGCGCCGCGTGCCGCACACAGCGCGGGAAACAGTGCGGGAAAAAAGCGGCGGGCGCTGCCGTTTCGCATCGTGACGCCGGAGGATTTTGCCGGCGCCTGCGACGCTATCCGATCGCCAGCAACTCCACTTCGAACACCAGTGTCGCGTTCGGAGGGATGACCTCGCCGGCGCCGTGCGAGCCGTAGCCGAGCTGCGGCGGGAGGGTGAGCTTCCTCCTGCCGCCGATTTTCATGCCTTGCACGCCTTCATCCCAGCCGCGGATGACGTGACCCGCGCCGAGCGAAAACTCGAAGGGGTCGTCGCGGTCCTTGCTCGAATCGAATTTCTTGCCGTCGGTGAGCCAGCCGGTGTAGTGGACGCTGACCCTTTGGCCGGCGATGGCAAGCTTCCCGGTGCCGATGCTGAGCTCTTCGATGACAAGGCCGCTGGCGCTGGTGATGATGGACATGGTGCCCTTTAGTCGAACGGAAGCGGCATTGTAGCCGCGGCCGGCCAAGCCCTGGCCTGACCGTGCGACGGCGCTTTCAGGAAACCGCGAGCAACTCCACTTCGAAGGTGAGCGTCGCGTTCGGCGGGATGGTGTCGCCGGCGCCGGCTGCGCCGTAGGCGAGTTGCGGCGGGACGACGAGCTTGCGCTTGCCGCCGACTTTCATGCCGCTCAAGCCTTCTTCCCAGCCGTCCATGACTTCCTTCTTGCCGAGCGTGAATTCGAAGGGGTCCTCTTTTTCCTTGCTCGAATCGAATTGCGTTCCGTCGGCGAGCCAGCCGGCGTAGTGCACGATGATGTCGCGTCCGGCCGACGCGGCGGCGCCCTCGCCGATGACGGTGTCTTCGATGGTCAGGCCGCTTGCGGTGGTGATGGCGGTCATGGGCATTTCCTCGTAGTGGAGACAAGCTTCACGCACAGCGGAAATCAGATTCCGCTAAAGAAGGGCCGAGCAGGAGTGTGAGGCGATGTTGCAGTGCAGCGGAAACGGCAGTCTACGCGAAAGGGTGGGGATTGGCCAGAAGTATCTGCCTGCTCAAGGAGCTGCGAACGAATTCGCGCATTTCCCGGAGGGATCCGCTCGGGCCGGGCGCGCAGCTTCCCGGGCCGTTTCGTGTCCTATTTCTCATATTCCCCGATGTTTCCGGAATCCGGCGCCGGAGCATCGGCTACTCTCACAGTCAGCGTGACTTCTCGGCCTGGGAGGGCAAATGGAAGAAAGCGCATTGCGTGCGGATCCACTCTGCGCGTCGCAAGACGTTCCTCGTCTGCAAGATCTCATCGCGGAATTCCGGGAGATGCTGCCCGATCAGTGCGGCACGGCGCAGGCCATCGACCAGAACGAGCCGTGGGAGTTGATTGCGCTCAAGGCGGTCGAGGACGGCTACATCGAGCTCGCGGATGAATTCAGCGCATTCATGGAGGTCTGCCTGCGGAGGGCGGCTTGAAAACGCTCCGGGGGCTCCTGCGCCGTTCGGAGGATTGCCCGTTCATACGATCGAAACATCCCTGTCGCATCGTGTTCCCGTGCGAGCGAGGTTTGCTCGCGAGGTCCGCACGGCGGGGAGGCCGACATGGGACAGAGCGTTTCCGGGCTGGAAGAGCTGATCACGGAGTTTCGCCTGGTGCTGCCCGCGCAGAGCAAGACCGCGCAGGCGATCGACCGGCAGGATCCGTTCGAGCAGATCGCACACAAGGCGATCGACGAGGGCTATATCGAGTTCGTCGATCAGTTCAGCACCTTCATGGAAATTTGCCTGCGGCGGAGCACTTGTGAGACCGCTAGCGCCGACGAATAGCCTGCTGCACAGTCGCGCCGCGCCGCCAGCGGGTTCCCTGGGCGTATCCGTCGAATCCAGCGACCTGTTTGCCGGAAGAGCCGCCGTCCGGCGCAGTCCGGCGGCGAAGCGCAGGCCGGCGCCCGAACTGGCGGCGGCGCGCGTGCTGTGCCGGCAGCTTGGACGCAAGCGCGTGAGCTCGGAGAAGAGGCGCATCGCTCACCTGATCTGTCTGAATCTTCTCGCGGTACTGAATCGCCGCCCGCAGCAGGCGTAGTTTTTCAGCGTCCGCGGGGATTCCCCCGCTCGCGCGCGGAATGACGGCGATGCCGCTCCGGGGGCGGGGGCGCATTCTTCCTCGGTTATGATTGGCGCATGCCCGTCGTCGCCGCCTTTGCCACTTCCCACGCCTATACCTTCCAGGAGCCCGAGACCTGGGATACGCGCCGCGAGCGTTCGAAGGCGAACGTCGCGAAGAAGGCGGGGTGGCTCGCGCCCGACACGCGCGAGGCGCACGACGAGACCCTGGAAGACAACCGCGCGCGCTATGCGCATATCCGCGAGGCGCACGCGAAGATCCGCGCGCACCTCGAACGTTCGAAGGCCGACGCCGTGGTTCTCATCGGCGACGACCAGCTCGAGAACTTCAGCTCCGAAAACATCCCGCAGCTCCTCGTGTATACGGGCGGGGCCTATGTCGCCGAGGACTGGGACCGCAAGCGCACCGCCACCATCGCCAATCACCCGCGGGTGGCGCAGCAGCTTCTCGAGGGCTGTCTGGCCGAAGGTTTCGACGTCGGCTGGTCGACGAGCTTCAAAGGCGGCAAGCTGCTCTCGCACGCGCACACCGAGCCGATTCTGTACCTGATCGAGAAGAGCGGCATCCCGGTCGTGCCGCTTTTCGTAAACGCCGTGCATCCGCCAGCGCCCTCGGCCGCCCGCTGCTACGCGTTCGGCCAGGCGCTGCGCCGCGTGATCGACGCCGACGGCGCGAACCGCCGCATCGTCCTGTGCGCCTCGGGCGGCCTGTCGCATTTTTCGCCTTCCCATCCGTGGGCGCACCACCTCGGGCCGCGGTACGTGGGCGACATCAGCGTGGAGTTCGACCGCAAGATCGTCGGGTGGATGCGCTCGGGCGAAGGCCGCCGGCTCGCGGACCTCGGCGCGGGCGAGCTGATCGAACACGGCGAAGGCGAGCTGCGCCAGTGGATCGTGCTGCTCGGCGCGATCGGCGCGCTCAAGCCCGAGTTCCTCGTCTACGAGCCGCTGTTCCGCAGCATCATGGGCATGGGCGTGGGCTACTGGAAGCTGGAGGAGTAATCATTCAAGATATCGGCATTCAACCGGAATAAGGGAACGAACCATGGCCAAGGGGTACTGGGTAGTCTGTTATCACTCGATCAAGAATCAGGACGCGTTCCAGGCGTATGCGAAGCTCGCGGCGCCGTCGGTCCAGGCCGGGGGCGGCAAGTACCTGGTGCGCGGCAATCCGGCGAAGGTGTACGAGAGCGGGATGAATCAGCGCGTGGTGGTGATCGAATTCCCGAGCCTGCAGCAGGCGCTCGCCTGCCACGACGGCCCGGGCTACCAGGAGGCGCTGAAGCACCTGGCCGGCGACGCGGTCAAGCGCGACATGCGCGTGATGGAGGGGGCGGCCTGAAGGCGTTCCGGAGGGAGTTCCGGGCGGCGCTCCGGACGGAGTTCTGACGGCAGTTCTAGACGGAGCTCTGGACTTCCAGCGATTCGCGCGACAGGTATTTCTGCCGGTAGGTTTCGAACGGAATCTTGTCCGACGCCTCGATCTCCTTCTGTTTCTTGATCGACTCTTCCGCCAGGCGCGCAAAGCGCGCGTCCACTTCGGACGAGAACGGCTCGTTTCGCAGGATCCGGGCGTGCTCGAGCGAGCGCTCCAGGCCGAAGCGGGCGTAAGAGCTCGCGTGGCTCTGCTGTATTTCGGAGAGCACGCGCGCGGACGGAACCGGCGCGGGATCCGCCACCGCATTGATCGCGGCGTCGAGTGCGTCGCGGTACGCGTGTTTCTCGCGCGCGCCGCGGTGCGCAGCGTCGAGCGCAGCGGCGATCGGCTCACATTCGGCGAGCACTTGCGCGCCCCATTCGCGCAGCTCCACCGTGGCGGAGCCCCGGTCCAGCAGCAGGGCCGGCTCGCGGCCGCGTTGGGCGGCGCGCTGCTTGTTGCGCCCGATCGCTTCGATCTCCGCCCGGGTGTCGGGCGGGCTCTCGCTGATCAGGCAATGCAGGAGGAAGATGTCGAGAAAGCGCACCGTGTTCGCGCTGATGCCGACGGGCGAGAAGGGATCCAGGTCCATCGCGCGCACTTCGACGTATTCGACGCCGCGCTCGCGCAGCGCGTGCAGCGCGCGCTCGCCCGAGCGGATGACGCGTTTCGGACGGATGGTGCTGTAGAACTCGTTTTCGATCTGCAGCAGGCTCGTGGCCAGTTGCTTGTAGCTTTCCACACCGTCGCCCGCGACGCGAGCGTCGCGGATGCCGATCGCCTCGTACGGCGGATAGGGTTTCGTGAGCACATCGTAGAGCGAGGCGGTGTAGCTCTCGAGGTTGTTGTAGCTCACCGCGAGCGAGTCCTGCGCTTCGCTCAGGTAGCCCAGGCGCCCCATGCGCAGCGAAGTCGCGTGCGGCATGTAGAGCGTGCCGGGCGCGAGCTCGCGCAGCTCGTGCTTGCGGCCCGCGACGAAGCTCGAACACACCGCGGGCGAAGCGCCGAAGAGGTACATGAGCAGCCACGCGTGCCGCCGGAAATTGCGGATGAGCGCGAAGTAGCCCTCGTTCGGACCGGGGAGACCCGGCAGCGGCCAGACGGCCTCGGGGAGCGAGAAGTTGTAGTGCAGGCCCGCGATCATCTGCATGCGCCGGCCGTAGCGGTGCGAGAGCCCCATGCGGTACACGGTCTTCGCCCGGCCGATGTTCGATGTTCCGTAGCGCGCGATCGGAATCGTTTTCTCGTCGGGCAGGCTGCAGGGCATGCTCGCGCCCCACAGCACTTCGTCGCCGATGTGGCGATAGACGAACTGGTGGATGCGCTTCAATTCGTCGAGGCAGGCCTCGACGCCGGTGTGCACGCCCGTGATCAGCTCGATCAGCGCTTCGCTGAAGTCGGTGGTGATGTGCGGGTGCTCGAGCGCGGAGCCGAGCACCGCGGGGTGCGGCGTCTGCACCAGCGTGCCGTCGGCCTTGACGCGCAGGCTCTCTTTTTCGATCCCGCGCCGGAGGCCTTTCAGCACCGCGGGCGAAAGCGCGGCGAGGCGTTCCTTGAAGGTGGAAGAGGCGTTCGTCAAGATAGCGGCTGCCTGTGAATACGTTTCAGGGATGGATACGTTGGGGCCGGCTGCGGTGCCGGCGGTCAGGGATACGTTCGGCCGGTATTATCGCCCGGACGCGGTTCGCCCGCTACAATGCCCGCATGCTTTCGCAAAGGGACGTCGTATTGACCGCGGCACTCGTGCTCGCGCTCCCGGCCGCGATCGCCCAGCCCGCTTCGACAAGCTCGGGACAGGCCGCCTCGACAAGCTCAGGACAGGCGTATCCGTCGAAACCGATCCGCGTGATCCTGCCTTTCTCGGGCAGCACGGACACGGTGGCGCGCCTGCTCGCGACCAAGCTCTCGCCCGCGCTCGGCCAGCAGATCGTCCCCGATCCGCGTTTGGGTGCCGGGGGCAACATCGCGCACGAAGCCGCGGCGAAGGCCGCACCGGACGGCTACACGCTCTTGATGGCGGCGCCGCCCGTGGTGATCAACCCGCACCTGAATCCCAAGGTCGGCTACGACCCGCTGCGCGATTTCTCGCCCGTGGCGCTCCTGAGCTCCATTCCCAATGTGCTGGTGGTGCAGCCGAAGATCGCCGCCGCCAATCTCGCGGAGCTGGTGCAGCTTGCGCGAGCCGCGCCCGGCAAGCTGACCTACGGTTCGGGCGGCGTAGGCTCGGCGAACCACCTCGCGGCGGAGTTGCTGAAGTCGACGGCGCACGTCGACATCCTGCACGTGCCGTACAAAAGCGCGACGATCGCGCTGACCGGACTGCTCGGCGGCGAGATCGACATCGTGATCGTCGCCGCTTCGAGCGCCGCTCCCTACGTGAAGGACGGACGCTTGCGCGCGCTCGCGGTGCTGGACGCAAAGCGCTCCTCCGCGATGCCCGAGGTACCGACCTCGGCCGAGGCCGGGATGCCGCAGCTGATAGCCGTCAACTGGTCCGTGCTGCTCGCGCCCGCGGGCACACCTCGCGCGATTATCGAAAAGTTGAACGTCGAGTCCGTGCGCGCGATGAACGCGCCCGATCTGCGCGAACGCCTCTCCGCGATCGGCAGCGAACCCGGCTCGGGCTCGCCGGAGGACACCGCGGCGTTTCTGCGCCGCGAGTACGAGCAATGGGGAAAAGTGATACGCGAGGCGGGAATCAAGGCCGAGTAGCATTGGCGCATCATTGGCGCATCATTGGCGCATCATTGGCGCAGTAGTGAGCAGGAAAAAGGGGAGACATTCATGAGAACTTTCGTCGGCGTACTGGGAGTCGCATTGCTTTCCGGTTTTGCAATCGGTGCCGAAGGTCTGGATTGGGCCTATCCCCCGACGCCCAAGCCCGAGCCGCTGGACAACATCGTGCAGAAGCAGATGCCGGGAAGCGCAAAAAAATACACCCAGGCGCAGATCGACGACGGCTTCAATCCGCCGGACTGGTTTCCCGACGAACACCCGGCCATGCCGGAGATCGTTGCCCACGGGAAAAAACCGGCGCGCGGATGCGCGCTGTGCCATCTTCCGAGCGGAAACGGCCACCCCGAATCGTCCAGCCTCGCGGGCCTTCCCGTCCAGTATCTCGTGCGCCAGATGGCCGAGTTCAGGAACGGAGGCCGAAAGGGCGTGAGGGCGAACACCATGATCGACATCGCGAAGGCGATCTCGGACGAGGACGTGCGCGCCGCCGGAGAATATTTCGCCGCCCTCAAACCCGGCGTCTGGACGAAGGTGGTCGAGACCGACAGCGTGCCGAAAAGCTACGTCGGTCCGGGAGCCATGCGTTTTGCGGTACCGGACGGAGGCACGGAGCCGATCGGCAATCGCATCATCGTATTGCCCCAGGATGCGGCCAGAGCGCAGAGCCGCGATCCTCACTCGGGTTTCATCGATTACGTGCCGTCCGGCAGCGTCGCGAAAGGCAAGGCCCTGGTGACGGGAGGCACGGGCACTACCATTGCCTGCGCCATCTGCCACGGCGCGTCGTTGAAAGGCCTGGGCGAAGTGCCGGGCATCGTCGGCCGCCCGCCCATCTATGTCGTCCGCCAGCTCAACGACATTCAAACCGGCAATCGCACCGGTTCCCTGACCGAGTTGATGAAAGCGGTGGTTGCGAAATTGACTGCGGAAGATATGGTGGCGATCGCCGCGTACCTGGGTTCGCTCGAGCCGTAAGGAAGCGAACCGCCGGCGGCGCGTATTGCCGAAGCCGCCGGACCCGCAGGATAGAGGGGAGGAAGGGCCCTTGCTTCTCTGCGTGCCCGGTGCCTCGGTTCTATCCCGTCCGGTCGCTGGTGTCTGCGACAGTCACCTTGGCATGGAGGTAAAGCTCCCGGCCCAGTTGCCAGGCGCCGATAAGAAGAATCATTGCTGCGACGGCGATCAGCACTTTGCGCAGAACGCCGGTCTTCGCGCCGGACCGCCGTTTCGACGAAGGCACGGGGAGCCACGGCAGCGCGCACTCCACGCCGATCGGGGCCCGGTCGGATTCTCTGCGGTTGGTGGATTCGGTCGTCATGCACGGTATATCGCAAGAAGCGTGCCCCGCCCTTTGATATGCAGAAACGCTAGGGTTAATAAATACTTGCCGCAACGCAACAGAGAAATAAGGCATCGATGGAAGCTGACGACAACGTCGGGCGGCTGTCAGGCCTGGCTGGATCAAGGCCGGCGCCCGCGCACGAGCCGTAGCCTCGTGCGCCGCAGATCCCGCACCTGCCAGAAGAGCGCGGTAGCGAAGAGGCTCATCAGCGCGCCGGCGAACAGCTTGAAGCGGCTGTCGGTCGCGCCTTGCATGCCGAGGGTCGTCTCGTAGTTCCGCCTGTCGGGCAGAGGGGCCGGCAGCGCCGTCGTCCCGGGATCGGTTTCCGCGGCGCTCGCGGGCGCGCGATCCGCAGGCCGGTCGATCGCGATAAGGCCGGCGGACTTGGTGACGAGCTGATGCGTGAGCGCGAGCTCGATCACTTTCGCGCGCATTTCTTCCGCAGACGCGTCCTCGTGCAACGCGCCGCGCGCCTCGCCTGCCATCAGAATGACGCAGGCGCCCAGAACGACGGCCGAGCCGACGCCGATGCAAAAGGCGACGAACAGGGTCGAGAGCAAATCGACGATCCAGAGTTGCGGTTTGGTGCTGGCTGTTTCCATCCTGTATCCCTTCATCCGGTTGACGGCCCGTGCGAACCGCTCCCGCCATTGAAGCGCCGGAAGGAGGCGCCCCCGGGCCGCAAACGTGCAAGGCTGACGAAGAATTGTGGCAAGAAGATGGCAGGCGGCCAAGTTCGGGCCGAGTGGAGATGGAATGCGCTATATTCGGCGCGCTAAGTTGTCATTCCCGCGAAGGCGGGAATCCAGAGTTTTTTCGAGCGCCGCTGGGCTCCCGCTTACGCGGGAGCGACGAAAAAAGGAATCATGTCCCGCCGCATCGCCATCGTGGAAGACGACGCCGCCATCCGCGCCAACTACGCGGACGCACTCAGGAAGCACGGTTACGAGGTGAGCGCGCACGCCGCGCGCAGGGAGGCGATGAGCGCTTTCCGCGCGCGGCTCCCCGATCTCGCCGTGATCGACATCGGCCTGGGCGAGGAACCCGACGGCGGCTTCACCCTGTGCCGCGAGCTGCGTGCGCTGGCGCCCGCGCTGCCGATTCTTTTTCTCACCGCGCGCGATTCGGACTTCGACGCGGTGTCGGGCTTGCGCCTCGGGGCGGACGACTATCTCACCAAGGATGTGAGCCTGCCGCACCTGCTCGCGCGCATCTCGGCGCTGTTTCGCAGGATCGATGCCTTGCGCGAGCCCAAGGCGGCCGATGAGGTGCTCGAGCGAGGCTTGCTCAAGCTCGACGCGAAGCGTTTCACCGTCGCGTGGAAGGACAAGCCGGTCGAGCTGACGCTGACCGAGTTCTGGATGGTGCACACCCTCGCAAAATTCCCCGGTCACGTGAAGGACCGCGAAGGGCTCATGCGCGAGGCGAACCTCGTGGTGGACGAGGGCACGATCACCTCGCACGTGAAGCGCATCCGCAGGAAATTCGCGGCGGTCGATCCCGCGTTCGATCAGATCGACACCGTGTACGGCATGGGCTATCGCTGGAAGGCGTGAAGGTGCGAACCGGAATTTCAGGCCGTCACCCCCGCGCAAGCGGGGGTCCAGCGGCTCCGGAAGTCACTGGATTCCCGCTTTCGCGGGAATGACGCGAGAATTGGAAAACCTTGTCTCGATTCAATCTCAGCCTTCGCAGCAAGCTCGCGCTGGTGTCGCTGGTGCTCCTCGCGCTGCCCTGGGCGGGCTACAACTACGTGCGCGAGATGGAACGCTTTCTCCTCGAGGGCCAGGAGCAGGCGCTGCTCGCCACCGCGCGCGCGGTCGCGACCGCGCTGCACGACCGGCCGGGGCTGATGCGCGCGCGCCCGTCCCGCGATAGCGATTTTCGGCGCGAAGCGGAGGAAGAGCTGCGGCGGCTGGCCGCCGAGCGCGGCGAACCCGAACCGAAGCCCGAGGAGGGCGTCGATCCCGTTCCCTCGGTCATCATCGACCGCGAGGAGTCCGCGGCGCGGCGCGAAATCGAGGACGTCGCCGAGATCCTCAAGGGCGTCGAGCGCACCACCTCGCGCATCTGGGTGGTGACGCGCGACCTGCGCGTGCTCGCGCTCGCCGGCAGCTTGCGTCGCGAAGGAGGCGAAACCGAAGAGACCTCCATGCAGCGCGCGCTCGGCTGGCTGATCCCGCGTCCGAACGAAGATTTCGACGACGCCATCGCCGATGACGCGCTCGCCACCGGCCGCGAGATCTCGGGTGCGCTGCAGGGCCGGCCGGGATTCCGCCTGCGCAACACGCCCGACGGCAAGGCGGTGGTGATCTCGGCCGCGCACCCGATCTGGAACGGCGACGAGGTCGCCGGGGTGGTGGTGGTCGAGGAGAGCACCAACCCCATCCTCTCGGTGCGCAGCCTCGCGCTGGAGCGCCTGCTGGTCCTGACGCTCGCGGTGTTCGCGGTCGCGGCGGCCGTGCTGATCTGGTTCGCCACCCACATCTCGTCTCGCATCCGGCGGCTGCGCGACGAGGCCGAGACCGCGATCGACGCGCACGGACGCCTCGCGCACCCGCAGTCACGCCTGCTGACTGCGCAGAATGCGGGCGACGAGATCGGGGATCTGTCGCGCAGCTTCTCGACCATGCTCGGCAAGCTCTCGCAGCATCACGCCTACCTGGAGAGCATGGCGAGCCGCCTGTCGCACGAGCTGCGCACGCCGATCGCGGTGGTGCGCTCTTCGCTGGAAAACCTGAAGCTCGCACCGGCCGATGCGCGCGTCTACATCGAGCGCGCGGAAGAAGGCCTCAAGCGCCTGGGGACCATTCTCACGCGCATGAGCGAGGCGACGCGCCTGGAGCAGGGCCTCGCCTCGGTCGAGCGCGAGCGCTTCGACCTCGCCGCCGTCGTCGCGGGCTGCGTGGAGGGATACCGCCTCGCCTACCCGGAAAAGCTCTTCGAGCTGAGACGGCCGCAGGAGAAGCTTGTCACCCTGGGATCTCCCGATCTCGCGGCGCAACTCCTGGACAAGCTGGTGGCCAACGCGGTCGATTTCTCCGCGGGAGAGGAGCCCGTCTGGATCGTGCTCGCGACGGAGGGCAGCCACGCCGGGCTGCGCGTGGAGAACCAGGGCCCGCTCCTGCCGGAGGCGATGCGCGGAAAGTTGTTCGAATCGATGGTCTCGGTGCGCGGCGAGCGCTCGCGCGAGGGAAAAAGCGAGCCGCACCTGGGGCTCGGTCTCTACGTCGCGCGGCTGATCGCCGAATTCCACGGCGGCGCGATCAGCGCGGAAAACCTCGCCTCGGGCGGCGGCGTCGCGGTCACCGCGAGCTTCCGGATCGCCTAGGCTTCCCGCCCGCCCGCGACTTTGCTCCTGCCGTGCCCCGATACTTCCGCGCCCGCATCGGCGGGGAGCGCGGCATGGAAGAAGATCGACACTGCGGAAAGAAGCGCCACCGCCACAAAGGCCGGCGCGAAGTCGGCGCTGACGATATCGGTGTGTCCTTGCGCGACGCTGGACACCTGCAGGGCATAGGCACCGAGCGCCACGCCGAGGCTTTGCGCGAGGCGCTGCGCCATGCTGGCGATGCTGGACGCCTGGCTCATGGTCTCGCGCGTCACCTCGGCGAACGAGATCGCCTGCAGCGAAGTGAACTGCAGCGAGCGCAGGCAGCCGGAGACGAGCAGCACCAGGAAGATCACCAGGTGCGGCGTTGCGGCGGTGAAGACACCGAAGACGCCGACGGCGGCGGATGCGACGAGGGCGTTGATCGTGAGCACCTTGCGGAATCCGAATTGCCTGAGGATCATCGTGGTCAGCGTCTTCATGAACATCGCGCCGACCGCGGTCGCGCAGGTGAGAAGGCCCGACTGCAGCGGATCCATCCCGAAGCCGAGCTGCAGCAGGAGAGGCAGCAGGAACGGGGTCGCGCCGACGCCGACGCGGAACAGGCTCCCCGCGAGGACGCCCGTGTTGAAGGTCGGCAGCTTGAAAAGGGACAGGTCGATCACCGGATGAGCGACACGCCGCGCGTGCCACGGGTAGGCCGCCAGCGCGAGCGCGCCCAGGATGATGCAGGCCGCGGTGATCTTTCCGGGCAGGAGATGGCCGCCGAGGGAAGACAGTCCCAGCATCAGCACCGACAGCCCGACTCCGGTAAGCGCGAAGCCGGTGAGGTCGAGCGCCGGCATTTCGGGCTCCTTCACGTTCGGGATGTGGCGCAGCACGAGGTACAGCCCCAGCACGCCGATCGGCAGATTGATCAGGAAGATCCAGCGCCAGTGAAAATAGAGCGTGATCGCCCCGCCCAGCGCCGGTCCGGTCACGGGGCCCAGCAAGGCCGGAATGGTGAGGTAGTTGAGCGCCGCGATCAGCTGGTCCTTCGGCACGGCGCGCAGCAGAACGAGACGCCCGACCGGCACCATCATCGCCCCGCCGATGCCCTGCAGGAAGCGCGCGGCGACAAAGGCGGCGAGCGAGCCGGACACGGCGCACAGCAGCGACCCGGCGACGAACACGACGATGGCGCTCGCGAACACGGTGCGCGAGCCGATGCGGTCGGCCACCCAGCCGCTGATCGGGATGAATACCGCCAGGCCGACCAGATAGGAGGTCAGCGCGAGCTTGAGCGCGAGCGGGCTCTCGCCGATATCGGCCGCGATGGCCGGCAGCGAAGTCGCGATCACCGTCGAGTCCATGTTCTCCATGAAGAGGGAACAGGCGACGATAAGGGGGATGAGGACGTTGCGCTCCACGGTGCGTATTTTGAGGCAATTGCGCGGAGAGCGAAGCCTCTGCCGTCCCGCCGGGCAAGCGAACGCCGGACTCCGCCGCTATAATCGGCGCGAATCGGTTTGACGCGCCGGCCGCGGCCCTTAAACGCAGTCTTCTCCAGCTTGGATCGCTACGACCTTCTCATCATAGGTGGCGGCATCAACGGCGTGGGCATCGCGCGCGATGCCGCCGGACGCGGCCTGAAAGTGCTGCTGGTCGAGCAGAACGATCTCGCTTCGGCGACCTCTTCGGCCTCGACCAAGCTTATTCACGGCGGATTGAGGTATCTCGAATATTTCGAGTTTCGCCTGGTCTCCGAGGCGCTCGCCGAGCGCGAAACGCTGCTCTCGATCGCCCCGCACATCGTCTGGCCGATGGAATTCGTGCTGCCCCACGAGTCGCACCTGAGACCCGCGTGGATGATCCGCGCCGGACTGTTTCTCTACGATCACCTCGGGCACCGCACGCTCGGCTTCGGCGGGAAAACCTCGCTGCCGAAATCGAAAGGCATACGGCTCGCCGACGAGGGCTACGGCGCGGGCCTGAAACCGGACTTCAAGCGCGGTTTCGTTTACTACGACTGCTGGGTGGACGACGCCCGCCTGGTGGTGCTCAACGCGCGCTCGGCAGCGGCGCACGGCGCGACCATCCTCACGCACACGCGGCTGGTGTTCGCGCGGCGCGACGGCGAGGAATGGGCCGCGACCATCGAAGGCGAGCCCGGCGGCCGGCGGGAGGTCCGGGCGGAAGTGCTGGTGAACGCCGCCGGACCCTGGGTGAAGCAGGTGCTGGACGAGGCGCTCAAGATCAAGCTGGCCGCGGACGTGCGCCTGGTGAAGGGCAGCCATATCGTGATCCCGCGCATCCACGAGGAGCGCCACGCCTTCATCCTGCAGAACCCGGACCGGCGCGTGATTTTCATGATTCCCTACGAACGGCAATTCACTCTCATCGGCACGACCGACGTTGCGGTTCCGCGCGACGGTTTCCGGGCGCGGGTCTCGCGCGAGGAGGTCGCCTATCTTTGCGAAGCCGCGAGCCGCTACGCGGCGAAGCCCATCACCCCCGGCATGGTGGTGTGGAGCTATGCGGGGGTGCGCCCGCTCTTCGACGACGGCAGCGATAACCCGTCCGCCGTGACCCGCGACTACCAGCTGCGGCTCGACGAAGTGGGGCCGCCGGTTCTCTCGGTGTTCGGCGGGAAGATCACGACCTACCGCAAGCTCGCCGAAGAGGCGCTGGACAAGCTCTCCGCGTGGTTCCCGGGCCGGCCCGCCTGGACGCACAAGGAGCCGCTTCCCGGCGGGGACCTGAACGGCTTGAGCTTCCGCGGACTGCTGCTCGATTTCCACGGGCGCCATCCGCGCCTGCCGAAGACCTGGCTCGCGCGCGTGCTGCGCCGGCATGGAACGCTCGCCGAGGAAATCATCGGGGACGCGCGCGTGGAACGCGGGCTCGGCCGGAACTTCGGCGGCGGTCTTTTCGAGCGCGAGCTCGAATACCTCGTCAAGCACGAATGGGTGCGGGAAACCGAGGACGCGCTGTGGCGGCGCACCAAGTGCGGCCTGCATATGAGCGCGGCCGAGAAAGCGGAAGTGCGCGACTGGCTGGCGGCGAGGGTCTGATCGGTGGAGTGGTGGCTGGTCTACGCCGCCATCGGAGCCGCCGTGGGTTTCTTCGCCGGGATGCTCGGCATCGGCGGCGGGGCGATCATGGTGCCGCTCCTGGTGATGGCGTTCGAGGCGCAGGGCCTGCCGAAGACGCACATCCTGCACCTCGCGGTGGGCACGGCGATGGCGACCATCATCTTCACCTCGGTCGCCAGCGTGCGCGCGCACGCGGCGCGCGGCGCGATCCGCTGGGACATCGCCTGGAAAATCACGCCCGGCATCCTTTTGGGGGGGCTCGTCGGTTCCTGGATCGCGAGCTTCATCCCCACCGCCGTGTTCGCCGCGATATTCACCGTGGTGATCTACGCCGCGGCGACCAACCTGCTCTTCGATCGCAAGCCCAAGGCCTCGCGCCAACCGCCGGGATGGGCGGGAATGTTGATCTTCGGCTTCCTGGTGAGCGCGCTGTCCGCGTTCACCGCGATCGGCGGCGCGTTCATGACCGTGCCCTTCATGCTCTGGTGCAATGTGCCCATGCTCCAGGCTATCGGCACGGCGGCGGCCATCGGCTTTCCGATCGCGATTTCGGGCACGATCGGCTTCGTCGTCACGGGCTTGCGCGAATCAGGGCTCCCGCCCCACAGCGTCGGCTTCGTGTTCCTGCCGGCGCTCGGTGGAATCGTGGTAGCGAGCATGCTGGTGGCGCCGCTCGGCGCGGCCACCGCCCACCGCCTGCCGACGCTGTGGCTCAAGCGGATTTTCGCGGTGCTCTTCTACGTGATGGCGACGCGGATGCTGCTGAGCTTCGTGTGAGACGCGAGCTCACTCCCGCGTCGGCGGCGCTGCAATTTCCTGCGCGGGCGGCGCTGCAATATCCTGGGGTCGCTGGAAGACCAGGAAATAATTCTGGCGCATCAGTTTCTTTTCCCCGACGAAACGGAATCCCGCCGACCCGATTTCCTTGATCGTGGTCTGCTTGTCCAGGCGAACGTGCTCGATCCGCTGCGGCGGGGTCACGCCCGGGATGCGCTCGTAGTCGACCACGACCATGCGGCCGCCCGGGCGCAGCGCCTTGCGGATCGATGCGAGCGTCTGCCCCGGGTGCTCGAAGTGGTGATAGACGTCGCTCATGAAAATCAGATCCACCGACGCTTCCGGCAACGGCACTTCGATGCCGTCGCCGACGATGGCGGTGATGTTCGTGCGCTTGCGCGCCTGGGCCGTCTGGCGGATGTAATCGATGAAGGCCTGCGATATGTCGATCGCGTAGACGCGCCCGCCGGGCTTCACCGCCTCGGCGAACATCATCGTGAACAGGCCCGTCCCGGCTCCGATATCCGCGACTGACATCCCCGGTTGGACGGCCGCCGCCGCGAGGATCTCGTCGCGCTTGGCGTAGACTTCGCGGTCCTCGCGCGTGAAGGCGCGATTCCAGCGCGCCACGTCCGGATGGACGAGGTATGGGGTGTTGATCCCGGGCTGCGCGCCCGGCTGCGCAGGGGACAGCGCAGGCCAGAGGGCCGCGATCGACAGGAGCAGCCGCGCCGCGAGCTCGCGCCGGATGCCGTACTTCAAGCGCCGGATGGAGTGCTTCATGCGATGTACCAGAGGTTCATGCAATGTACCAGAGGTAATAGGTTGCGAAGCCGAGCAGCGCGGTCAGCCAGTAGCCTGCAAAGGCCGCGCGCATCAGATTTTTCCAGGCCGCCACGTGCAGTCCGCGCGGCAGCAGGTCGTTCATCTGCAGCACGATCCACAAGCCCGTGAGCGCGGTGAACGTTCCGACCGCCGCGTGCAACCAGGTCACGCCGATGCGCCAGTCGGCAAGGTCCGCGGTTTTTGCGATCTTGACGTCCTGCATCGAGCCGGCCATGACCAGCACGATCAAACCGAGGTTGAGGATGACCCAGGTCGTCTGGTTGATCTGGTGCGCGTCGATGTTGCCGCGCCGTGCGAGCAGAAACCCGTAGGTGATCCCGGCGACCAGGATGACTTCGAGGATCAGGTTGGCGTCGGCGATCAGCGGGCCCGTGCCGAAAAAGCCGCGCGAGCCTTCGAGCCCCGAAAATGAAATCCCGGTGATCCAGGCGAGCGAGCCCACGATCATGACCGTTGCAGTGACGATTGCGGAACGCCTGTTGCCCGGTGCAGCCATGGTTTCCCCTGTGTTGCGCCGCTAGATTACGCCATCGGCGCGCAGCCTGGCGATCTCGCGATCGTCCAGCTTCAGCACTCCGCGCAGGGTTTCCTCGGTGTGCTGGCCGAGCACCGGCGGGGCGAGCTTGTGCTCGAGCGGCGTCCCGGAAAAGCGCATCGGGCTCGCCACGAGTGGGAGCTTCCCGGCCACCGGATGCTCGAGCTCGATTTTCACGCCGCGCGCTTTCACCTGCGGCTCCTCGAACACCTGCGCGATGTCGTTGATCGGTCCGTTCGCGACGCCCGCCCCGTCCAGCAGCTCGACCCATTCGCGCGTGGTCTTCTTCACGAATATCGCCTGCAAGAGGCGCGTCAGCTCCGCGCGGTTCTCGACGCGCTTGCCGTTCGATGCGAAGCGCGCATCGCTCGCGAGCTCGGCGCAGCCGGCGACCTCGCAGAATTTGCGGTAGAGGTTGTCGTTGCCGCAGGCGAGAATGACGCTGCCGTCCTTCGTGCGGAACGGCTGATACGGCACGATGTTCGGGTGTAGGTTGCCGATCCGCTTGGGCGGTGAGCCGGTGGAGAAATAGTTGGTGTTCTGGTACGCCAGAAGCGCGATCTGCGAGTCCAGCAGCGCGAGATCGAGATGCTGCCCGACCCCGCTCTCCGCGCGGTGCGCGAGCGCCGCGCAGATCGCGATCGAGGCGTACATGCCGGTGATGATATCGGCGACCGGCACGCCCGCTCTCTGCGGTCCGCCGCCCGGCGCATCGTCCGGCTCGCCGGTGACGCTCATCATGCCGCCCATGCCCTGGATCATGAAGTCGTAGCCGGGGCGCTCGCGATACGGGCCGGTCTGGCCGAAGCCCGTGACCGAGCAGTAGATGAGGCGCGGGTTGATTTTCTTCAGGTCTTCGTAGGAGAGGCCGTAGCGCGCGAGATCGCCGAACTTGTAATTCTCTATGAGCACGTCGGAAATTTTGGCGAGCTCCCGCACGAGCTTCTGGCCTTCGGGCTTGGAGATGTTGAGCGTGATCGATTTCTTGCCGCGGTTGGCGGAGGTGTAATAGGCCGAGTCCTTGGTGTCGCGCCCGTCCTTGTCCTTCACCCAGGGCGGACCGAAAGCGCGCGAGTCGTCGCCCGAGCCCGGACGCTCCACCTTGATGACTTCGGCGCCGAGATCGGCGAGATTCTGCCCCGCCCAGGGGCCGGCGAGCACGCGCGAGAGATCGAGGACGCGGACGTGCGACAGGGGACCGGGCATGGATTCGACCTTTCAAAAAGAACAGGCTTGTCGTTCTGCGCGGCGATGCGGGAAACCCATTGTTGCTGCGGGTGTGAACCTGTGTGTCGCCGCGCGACGACGCGGGCTATTCTAGCCGAAAGCACTGTGCCGGCCATGCGGAACGCTACAATAGCGAAGGAATTCACGGAGCACGGAATGCAATTTCTTCGCTGGAAAGCGATTTGCGCGGTGGTGCTTTGCGCGCCGCTCCTCGCAGCCGCGCAGCAGCAGCCCTCCGATTACAAGCGCGAGAAACGCTGGGCCGACGAAGTCGTGCCCGCGCTCGTGTCGGGCGAGGCGGTGTGGCTGGAAGCGCCGCGAACCGAAAAATTCCTCGGCATCTATACCGAAGCGAAAAGCGCCGAGGCGAAAAACGCGAAAGGCGCGATCATTCTCGCCCACGGCCTGGGCGTGCACCCCGATTACGGCCTGATCGGCGAGTTGCGCACGCGGCTCGCCGATGCCGGCTATACCACCCTCTCGATCCAGATGCCTATCCTCGCCGCGGACGCGCCCGCGACGCGCTACCCGGTGCTGTTCTGGGAAGCCGACGCGCGCTTCGCCGCGGCGATGAGCTATCTGCGCCGCAAGGGCTACAACAAGGTCGTGATCCTCTCGCACAGCATGGGCTCGCGCATGGCGAACCACTATATCTCGGCGCACTCGCTGGTTCCGCTCTCGGGCTGGGTTTCGCTTTCCATCTCGAACGGGGATTTCGCGCCGATCAAGCGGATAAAGTTTCCGATTTACGACGTCTACGCGGAAAAAGATCTCGATGCGGTGCTCCAGGGCGCGCCGAAGCGGGCCGCGATGCTCAAGCGCATGCGGGGTTCCAGCCAGAGCATGGTGTTCGCGACCGATCACTTTTTCGCCAAGAGGGAAAAAGAGCTGGTGACCCTGATCCGGCTGCTGCTCGAAGGCGAGAAGAAGTAGCCCACCCGTCCGAAAACCTGACTTTGGTCAATTGTGGACCCCAGGATCGGCGCGGTCCCGGAAATCCCGACCGCCGTTTGTCGCGGCGCCCCAGGGTAGCCTAGAATGATGCCGGCCCAGGGATTTATGCGATGCACCCCGCTGTTCGAGAAACGGGGACATCGATCAGAGACTACCCGACATAGGAGGAACACCCCATGAGTTTTACCAGACGGACTGTTTTGAAAAGCCTGGCAGCGGCCCCGGCAGCCATCGCGGCGTCGCGCTTCGCCCGCGCCGCGGACGCCAGAGTCATCAAGATCTCCCACCAGTTTCCCGGGGGAACGATAGACAGCGGCGATTTCCGCGACCGGCTCACGCGCAAGTTCGGGGCCGAAGTCGAGAAGCGAACCAACGGATCGCTCAAGTTCGAGATCTACCCCGGTTCCTCGCTGATGAAGACGGTGGCGCAGTTCTCGGCGCTGCGGAAAGGCGCCCTGGACATGAGCCTGTACCCGCTCGCCTACGCCGGCGGCGAAGTACAGGAGCTGAACATCGGTCTCATGCCCTGCATGGTGACCTCCTACGAGCAGGGCTTCGCCTGGAAGAAGAACGAGATCGGACGCGAGCTGACCAAGCTGCTCGAAGCCCGCGGCGTGAAGATGGTCACCTGGATCTGGCAGGCGGGCGGCACCGCCTCGCGCGCCAAACCCGTGGTGGAGCCGGACGACGTCAAAGGCCTCAAGATCCGCGGCGGCAGCCGCGAGATGGACCTGATGCTCAAGGAAGCGGGCGGCATCATCTCCAGCGTGCCCTCGAACGAAATCTATCCGGCGATGCAGACCGGGTCGCTCGACGCCGCTGTCACCTCCTCGACCAGCCTGATCTCGTTCCGGCTGGAAGAAATCTCCAAGGCGCTGACTTCCGGGCGCGGCAAGAGCTTCTGGTACATGCTCGAGCCGCTGATCATGTCGAAAGACGTGTTCGACTCCCTCACGCCCGCGCAGCAGAAGGCGGTCATGGATGTGGGCCTCGAGCTCGAATCCTTCGCGACGTCCTCGGCGCGCCTGGACGACGAGGCGGTCGCCGCCGTCTATCGGACCGCCGGCGCCAAGGTGGCCGACATGACCGACGCCACCGTCAACCGCTGGCGCAAGATCGCGGAAACCGCGGCCTGGACGGACTTCGCCAAGCGCAGCGCTGATTGCGAGCGCTACCTGAAAATGGCCAAGGCCGTTGCGTGAGCGCTGAAGAGGGTTTAACAAAAAATACTCTTCTCTATCGCAGCACAGCGGCCCGCTGGTTGGGGAGGGTCAACAACGTGGCGGCGGTCGTGAGCGCGATCGCCGTCGGCATCGCCGCCTGCGTGCTGACGTGGGAAGCCACCGCCCGGTATCTCTTCAAGATTCCGAGCGACTGGCAGGACGAGGTTTCGATATACCTCCTCGTCGGGGCGACCTTCCTTTCCGCCGCGTGGGTGCAGGAGCGCCGCGGCCACGTGGGCATCCAGGCGCTCGCCGCCATCCTGCCGCCGCGCGCGGACGGAATCCGCCGCTTCGCAAGCGACATCGCGGCACTCGCCTTCTGCGCG
>DATHHS010000251.1:0-13338 GCA_035317085.1 Burkholderiales bacterium | reverse complement strand
CCTCGATCGTGTCTTTACGCGCGTGGACCAATCGATTGCCATGGCGGCTCTTTTCACCGCCTATCATCTCAAGGTGAAAGCCATCGCCGCGCTGACCGAGTCGGGGTCAACCGCACTGTGGATGTCGCGCATCAACTGCGGCGTTCCGATCTACGCCCTCACTTCGCAGACCACGACCCGCTACCGCTGCGCGCTGTTCCGCGACACCTATCCCCTGATGGTGAAGTACGTCGGCGACAACCGCGAGGAGTTGCTGGAGGAGGCCGAAAAGGTCCTGGTTGAGAACGGGGTGGTGCAGACCGGTGACATCATCGTTCTCACCATCGGAGAGCCCATCGGAAAGGCGGGAGGCACAAACACCATGAAGATCGTGAAGGTGGGGGAACACCGTCGAGGCTGAGGATGCGAGTCCCGGTCGCGCGGATGGAAGTTCATGAGCAATCCGCCCGATCCCGAACTGCTTTCGCTCAATACCGCCACGGTGCGGGAAAAGTGGAACCTGCGCCGGATGATCGAGGGCTGCGCTCGCCACGGCTTCCGGGGCATATCGCCCTGGCGCGACAAGCTCGCCGAAATGGGCGCGAAGGAAGCGTCCCGGGCGATGCGCGACAACGGCCTTACCGCGACGGGACTGTGCGGCGGAGGGATGTTCCCGGGCGTGGACCGCAGGGCACGCCAGACCGCGATCGACAACAACCTGCGCGCGATCGACGATGCCGCGACGCTCGAAGCAAGGTGCCTGGTGCTCGTGGTCGGCGGGCTGCCGCCGGACTCGAAAGACCTGGCGGGGGCGCGACAGATGGTGAGGGATGGTATCGGCGAAGTGTTCGATCACGCGCGCTCGGCGGGCGTCCCGCTCGCGATCGAGCCGCTGCACCCGATGTACTGCGCCGACCGGGCCTGCGTGAACACGCTGGCGCAGGCACTCGACCTGTGTGACGAGCTGGACCGCAATGGAAACGGGGCCCTGGGTGTCGTCGTGGACGCCTACCATGTCTGGTGGGACCCTTTGCTCAAGTCACAAATAGAGCGCGCGGGCGACAAGCGCCTGCTGGCGTTCCACATCTGCGACTGGCTGGTACCCACCACGGACCTGCTCACGGACCGGGGAATGATGGGCGACGGCGTGATCGACCTCCCGCTCATGCGTTCGTGGATGGAGGAAGCCGGGTATCGCGGTTTTCACGAGGTCGAGATCCTGTCTTCGGGGAACTGGTGGCGGCGGGATCCGGAGGAGGTGCTCGCGACCTGCCGCGTCAGGCACCAGACTGCGTGCTAGGTTTCAGTACGGGTCTTCGCGTTTGGCCGAGGAGGCGCGAGGCAAGGTAAAATTACGATCCGCAGGCTTTTGCTCTCATCCAGAAACGGAAACGCTCCATGGACCGAAATCTTCTTTCCAAGACCGCCTCAGCGATGCTTGCCAAGGGCAAGGGACTGCTTGCGGCGGACGAATCGAGCGGCACCTGCGAGAAGCGCTTCAAGTCGGTGGGGGTCGAGAGCACCGAGGCGAACCGCCGTGCCTATCGCGATCTGCTCTTCAGTACCAAAGGCATAGAGGAATTCGTGAGCGGGGTGATCCTTTTCGACGAGACACTCAGGCAAAGCACTCTCGCCGGAAACGAGCCGTTCCCCGAATTTCTCGCGGGCAAGGGCATCATCCCCGGAATCAAAGTGGACAAGGGCATCCACGATCTTGCGCTCTGGCCGGGAGAAAAGGTCACGGAGGGACTGGACGGTCTGAGGGGGCGCCTGGAAGAATATTTCAAGCTCGGCGCCCGTTTCGCCAAATGGCGCGCGGTCATCACTATCGGCCCCGGTATTCCCAGCCACGCCTGTCTTTACGCCAACGCGCACGCGCTGGCCCGCTATTCGGCGCTGTGCCAGGAGGCTTCGATCGTTCCCATCGTTGAGCCCGAAGTCCTGCTCGACGGCGACCACACGATCGAACGCTGCTACGAGGCGACCGAGGCGACGCTCTCGGCGTTGTTTGCCGCGCTGCGCGCCTACAACGTGTCGCTCGAGCACACCGTTCTGAAAGCGTCCATGGTGGTTTCGGGCAAGGATTGTCCGAAACAGGCCGGCGTGGAGCGGGTCGCGGAGGAAACGGTGCGTTGCCTCAAGCGGACTGTTCCGGCGGCCTTGCCCGGCATCGTGTTCCTCTCCGGGGGCCAGGGCGACGAGGCAGCGACGGCGCACCTCAACGGGATGGCAAGGATGCCGGGACTCCCCTGGCCGCTCACCTTCTCCTACAGCCGCGCGCTGCAGAACGCCGCGCTCAAGGCCTGGCGTGGAGCGCCCGGCAACGTCGCTGCCGCGCAGCGTGCGTTCCACCATCGGGCTCGCATGAACGGGCTCGCGGCCCAGGGCAAATATCGTCCGGACCAGGAGAAGCGGGCGGCATAGCGATGGCACCCGCGCTCTACGAATCGAGCATCAGGAGCCTGCCGTTTCTCGGGCGAGGCAAGGTTCGCGATATGTACGCCGTGGGCGATGACCGCCTCCTCATCGTCACGACCGATCGCCTGTCGGCTTTCGACGTCGTGCTGCCCGACCCTATTCCGGGCAAGGGCGAAGTACTGAATGAGATGTCCAACTTCTGGTTCAAAAAGCTCGCGCACATCGTGCCCAATCACTTGAACGGCGCTTCGCCCGTCACCGTGATCAAGGGCGCGGACGAGGCCGCCCAGGTCGTAGGCCGAGCGGTCGTCGTGAAGAAACTCAAGCCCCTGCCGGTTGAGGCGGTCGTGCGCGGGTATCTCATCGGCTCGGGGTGGAAGGACTACCAAAACACGGGTGCCGTCTGCGGCATTCCGCTGCCCAAAGGGCTGCAGCAAGCCGACAAGCTGCCCGAGGTGATCTTCACACCCGCCACCAAAGCCGAGGTCGGCGCGCATGACGAAAATATTTCTTTCGAGCAGGTGGAAAAGCTTATCGGAAAGAGCCTTGCCGCGAAGGTGCGCGAGGTGAGTATCCGGCTGTATCGCGAGGCGGCCGAGTATGCGCGCGCGCGAGGTATCATCATCGCCGACACCAAGTTCGAGTTCGGTACCGATACGGAGGGAAATCTCTTCCTCATCGACGAGGCGCTCACCGCAGACTCCTCGCGATTCTGGCCGGCGGACGAGTACCGGCCCGGGATCAGCCCTCCTTCGTTCGACAAGCAGTACGTGCGCGACTATCTGGAAACGTTGGGCTGGAAGAAGACTCCCCCGGCGCCGCGGCTTCCGCCGGAGGTGGTTGCAAGAACATCCGAGAAATATCGCGAAGCCCTGTTCCGTCTGACCGGGCAAAGACTGGGAATATGAAAATGGCCGGCCGCTCACCTCTTGTAGGGATCGTCATGGGAAGCGCGAGCGATTGGGAGGTGATGCGCGAAGCGGCAAAGCAGCTCACCGATTTTTCCGTGGTTTACGACGCCAAGGTGCTGTCCGCGCATCGCTCGCCCGACGCGCTCACCGAGTGGGTGGAACAGCTGAACGCGAAGGGAGTCCGCTGTTTCATCGCGGGGGCAGGGGGTGCTGCGCATCTGGCCGGGGTGATCGCGGCGAAAACGACGGTACCGGTACTTGGGGTGCCGATGCCCTCGAAGTATCTGCACGGATTGGATTCGCTGCTGTCGATCGTACAGATGCCCAAGGGGATTCCGGTCGCAACTTTTGCGATCGGCGAGGCGGGCGCCGCCAACGCGGGGCTCTTTGCCGTAGCGATGCTTGCCCAAAGCGATGCAAAACTCGCCAAGCGCCTCGCGCAATTCCGCGCGAGCCAGGCCGAAGCGGTGAAGAACGCCAAGCTGCCCGGTTGACGCAGGCTTCGGGCCGCTCCCACTTGTCTGCGAAGGTCGACGCGCTCCAATCTGTTCCGATTCAGGATGCCGTTGCGATATTGCGGCGCGGCGGCCTGGTTGCCTTTCCCACCGAGACGGTCTACGGACTGGGCGCCGACGCCGCGAATCCGGAAGCACTGGCGCGGCTGTACAAGGTAAAGGGTCGTCCACAACACCACCCAGTCATCGTTCATCTTTCCGGCATCGATCAGCTCGATCGCTGGGCGCGCGACATTCCGAACACGGCTCGCCAACTCGCCGCGCGTTTCTGGCCCGGGCCGCTGACGCTGGTGCTCAAGCGCGCGCCCGGCGTGTCCGACTCGATTACCGGTGGCCAGGACACGGTGGGCGTGCGCTTGCCCGCCCACCCCGTTGCGCAGGCGCTGCTGGCCGCGTTCGGTGAGGGGGTGGCGGCGCCTTCGGCCAACCGCTTCGGCCGTATCAGTCCAACCACCGCCGAGCACGTGCGTGCCGATTTGAGCAACGACGTGGACATGATCCTCGACGGCGGTGCCTGCGAAGTCGGTATCGAATCGACCATCCTCGATCTGTCGCGCGGCGAGCCGGTGCTGCTGCGTCCCGGACGCATTCTTGCGAGGGACATCGAACAGACGATCGGCGTGCTGCCGCGCGCGCCCGACGCCGAAGCACCGCGCGCCCCGGGCATGCTGCAAACCCACTACGCGCCGCGTGCGAAGTTGAAGCTTATGAAGCGCCTTGCCATGCTGGAAGCACTGTCCGCGCACAAGGGCCAACGCTTGGCGGCGCTCGCTCTCGAAGTAACGGTGCCACGCCTTGCGCCGTCGCTCGTGATTGTGGTGCCGGCGGTGCCCGCAGGCTACGCGCAATCCCTGTACGCGAACCTGCGCGCACTTGATGCGACTGGCGCCGATGTCATCCTGGTGGAAACACCGCCCGATACGCCGGCCTGGACGGGTGTGCTGGACCGATTGCACCGCGCTGCGACGGCCGGTTGATCACTGCCACTGGGCGAAAACCGGGTCGGCTCGCCACTGACCATTGCTCGTGTCGAGCGATCCAGCGCACCGTAGCAGGTCGACGATGCGATCCCTCGTGATCACGGATGTCGGCGTGTAGCGCCGAGCGCTGCAACCGGGCCTGTCGCGTTGTGGACGCGTGGGATTGCAGTTAAAATTGCCGCCACGTGGGGTTGTAGCTCAGCTGGGAGAGCGTCGCGTTCGCAATGCGAAGGTCGGGAGTTCGATCCTCCTCAACTCCACCAGCATCCCCTGAGGCGACCGCGCCTTCTCCGTTTTAATCCAGACTTCTTCGCCTTACGTATGCGGGCGTCTCTTTTGATCCTCCCAGATCAACAAATCACTTCTAGACGCTCAGCTTCATCGGCAGGATGATCATCTGTATCCCCCGCAGATGGAAGCGGCGTTGCAGCGCCATTGCCGCCTGGTTGTGCAGCAACTGGGTCAGCCAGTTGTCCTTATCGAAGACAAGCTTGCTGGTGAAGAAAACGGCGTTGGGAAACTCCGCCCTCACACGCTCGGCGAGCCGGGTGAATTCATCGATGGGGTCGGTGCCGAACGACAGGTACGACTTGGCCGCCCACCCTTTGCTGTTGCAGAAGTTGACGAAGTAGGAAAGCGAGGCATTCGCTTCCACCTTCATCGCCTCGAGATCTTCGCGCCCGCCGAAACTCTGGGAGTCGACCGTTCGTGCGTTGACGAAAATGAAGTTGCGGAAGTGGTCCGGGAACATGCGCTGGACCCAAAGAAGTGCATGCAGGCCACCGCCCCGGGAAGAACCGACCAGAAACACGGCGGTGGGCTTCTCCGGATCCGGTTGGGGCGGTTTGGCGATGCTGCCGAAGGGAACGCCTGAAAAATCGGCGTCGACCTTCTTCAGTTGCGTCCTGGTCCAGTCGTAGTGATTGCGGACTGTCATGCAAGCTGCGATGAACACCCCGATGATGAGAACCGCGAGCCATCCGCCTTCCAGGAATTTCTCCACGAGCAGCATGAGCAGAATGCTCGCGCAGACGATGAAGCCGACGGCCGACAAAGACAGTCTTGCCAGCCAGCGGCGCCCGACACGCTGCTTGGCCCAGTACAGGCAAAGGCCGAACAGCGATACGGCGAAGGTCAGAAAGACGCTTACGCTGTAGAGGATGACCAAAGTCGAGACACTGCCGCCTGTCCACAGGAGGATGACAAGCGCAGCAACCCCCATGACAAGGACGCCGTTTTCGGTGACGAGTCGCGTCGAGAGATAGCGGAATTGATGCGGCACCCAGGAGTCCGCGGCCATGTTGGCGAGTACTGCCGGGCCGCCGAGAAAGCCGGTGTTGGCGGCGACGAAGAGGAGTCCCGCCTCGAGCGCGAGGACCACGACGAGTGAGGTCTGAGTGACCCAGGCATCCCACCCGAAGCTTTCGATGATTGCGCCGAAGGCGACCGCATTCAGGGTCTGTCCTTCCACGGGTCGCGAGTCCCAAAGCAGATAGAGCAGAATGATCCCGCCGGCGGTGAACGCGAGGGACAGGGCCATGTAGAGCATCGTGACCTTGCCGGTGTGCACGCGCGGTTCAGCGAGCACGTTGACGTTGTTGGAGACCGCCTCCAGCCCGGTGTAGGTCCCGCCACCCTGGGAATAGGCGAGGAGAAGCAGCGCCGCGACCCCGGTCCAACCGAGCTGCCCCGAGAGTTCCGAGGTTTCGCGCCAGACATGGGGCACAAGGCTCGGCAGAACCGTGGCGTGGGAAAGTACGCCGTAGACGATCAGAAAGGCGTGCGTGAGAATGAATCCGAGAAAGATCGGCAGCAGCACCGTGATCACTTCCTTGATCCCGCGCAGGTTGAGCAAGGCCAAAGCCACGATCAGCGCGACTTCGGTCGCTAACTTGTAGGTCTGCCACCCAAAGGGGAGCAATGAAAACAGCGCATCGACGCCGCTCGCGATCGATATCGCAATGGTGAGCATGTAATCGAGAACGAGTGCCGCACCGGAAGTGACGCCCGCGTAGGGGCCGATGAGGCGGCTCGCGACCCGATAGCCGCCGCCGCCGGTAGGAAACAGCTCGATGACCTGGTTATAGGCAAGCGCGATGATGAACACTGTCGCAGCCGTGGCGAACGCAAGATAGAGACCCAGAGGCGTGTGCCCGCCCAGTGCACGAAACGCCTCCTCGGGGCCGTAACAGGAGGACGATATCCCGTCTGCACCCAGACCCACCCATGCGAAAAAGGCGACGAGCGCGATATGCCTTCGTGTCTTCGTGTCCAGCGGATCGAGCGGCTTGCCAAAGAATTTCTGGCGCAGATTGAGAAACGCCTTCACGAGCGCACGCCCGGCTTGTCTTTTGATGTGAGAGCTTTCTCGACGCGTCGCGCGAATACCGCCATTTCCTTGGCCGCCTGTCGGTCACCTCGGTCCTCGGCGACCTGGATACCCTTGCGATAGGCCGTAAGGGCCTCCTCCGCCCGCCCGCCTTGGGCGAGCGCGTTTCCGAGCAGTTTCCACGCCGCGGAATATCCTGGATCTTTTTCAACCGCTACCATGAGGTGCGCAGCGGCCGCTTCGAAATCGGCGCTTTTTAGGCATTCGTTTCCAAGGGAAAAACGCAACAGGGCGCCATCCCTGGGCGTGCCCACGAGCTTCAGAAGATCGTCGATCTGCCGCGAGGTCATCGGGGATACCGGATGCTGGCGCCGCCCAGCCCAGCGCGGATATTATAACCGCTCGCCTCAAGCGGACTTCTTGCCCAATGACACGATCGACAATTTCCACTTCAAACGCGCCGGCCGCGATCGGCACCTACTCCCAGGCGGTTCGCGCGGGCGATACCCTCTATCTTTCCGGCCAGATTGGACTTGACCCGGCCACGGGAAGTCTCGTCGACGGAATCGAGAACCAGATTCACCGGGTTTTTAGCAACCTGAAGGCGGTGGCGGAAGCCGGAGGCGGTTCTCTTGTCGATGCAGTGAAGCTCACCGTTTACCTGACCGACTTGGCGCATTTCGCTCGCGTGAACGAGATCATGTCCGGGTATTTCGACAAACCCTATCCGGCGCGCGCCGCCGTCGGCGTCGCGGCGCTCCCCCGCGGAGCGTTGGTCGAGGCCGACGCAATCCTCGTGCTGCGAGATTGAGATCGAGGATCGAACATCCGAAGACGCAGCGTGCCGAAGGTGCCGACTCCGGCTTCAAGGGCGAGGACTTCCTCGAACTTGCGGTCTGTCGTGACATCTCGAGGAGCCCCGGCCCCGAGCCGACGACACTCCGCGTCGGGTGGCAGGACGATTGCTGCCAAGCTCGCCAAGCTCGGTATCAGTCGCGATTTTGATTTGGTGTTGCATTTGCCATTGCGCTACGAGGACGAGACGCGCCTCACCCCGATTGCGGAAGCTCCAGCCGGTTTCCCCGTGCAGGTGGAAGGCGTGGTGCGCTCGACCGACATCGTGTACCGCCCTCGACGGCAGTTGGTATCGCGAATCGAGGATTCGACCGGGGAGATCGTGCTGCGCTTTTTCAATTTCTACGCGAGCCAGGCGAAGGCGCTCATTTCCGGTTCAAGCGTGCGTGCCTTCGGTGAGGTGCGCGCAGGATTTTTCGGCGCGGAGATGATTCATCCTCGCTTTCGCGTGCTGCATGGGGCCACACCCTTGCCTGCGGCGTTGACGCCGATTTATCCGTCGACCGCAGGGCTCGGCCAAGCTCAGTTGCGGCGCCTGATCGAAGCAGCCCTCGCGCGTGCCTCGCTTGAAGACACCCTGCCAGATGACGTGTACGAGCCGCTCGCGCTGTGCAATTTCCGCGAAGCCATCGATACTCTGCATCATCCCCGCCCCGGAGCGGACCAGGCGGCATTCACCGGGCGAAGGCTTCCCGCCTGGCGGCGCGTCAAATTCGACGAATTGCTGGCGCAGCAACTTTCCATGCGGAAGCACTATCGCGAGCGCAGGGCTCGTACGGCCCCGGCGCTTGCCGAGCCGTTGGACCGTCGCCTTGTCGCTGCACTCATCGCGGGATTGCCGTTCCGGCTGACGCAAGCACAGCTGCGGGCCTGGGCGGAGATCGAGCAAGATCTCGCGCAGCCGCATCCGATGAATCGCCTGTTGCAGGGGGACGTCGGCAGCGGCAAGACGGTGATCGCCGTGCTCGCCGCTTTGCGCGCGGTCGAGAATGGTCTGCAGGCCGCGGTGATGGCGCCCACGGAGATTCTGGCAGAACAGCATTTCCGTAAATTTGGCGACTGGCTCGGGCCGCTCGGTTTGGAAATCGCGTGGCTCACGGGGAGCCAGACCAAAAGGAAACGCGACTTGGCGCGTGCCGCGATTGCCTCCGGAAAAGCGAAAATCGCGATCGGCACGCAAGCGCTATTCCAGGAGCAGGTGGAATTTCACGCGCTTGGCCTTGCCGTTGTCGACGAACAGCACCGTTTCGGCGTCGCGCAGCGGCTGGCGTTGCGCACGAAGGGAAGGGACGCGCACCAGCTCATGATGAGTGCGACGCCGATTCCGAGGACCCTTTCCATGAGCTACTACGCCGATCTCGACGTTTCGGTCATTGACGAGCTGCCGCCCGGCAGGAGGCCGGTAGTGACGAAATTGGTCGCCGACTCGCGCCGCGCGGAAGTAGTGCGCCGCATCCGCGAGGCCTGTGGAGCAGGCGGGCAGGCCTATTGGGTATGTCCGCTGATCGAGGAATCCGAGCAATTGCAACTTCAGACGGCGCTCGACACCCATGCGACGCTGAGCCGGGAATTGCCGGAACTCAGAGTCGGGCTCATCCACGGGCGTCTCAAGCCCGCCGAGAAAGCGCAGACGATGGCGGCGTTTCTGGCGGGCCAGATCCAGTTGCTCGTAGGGACCACCGTGATTGAGGTGGGCGTGGACGTCCCCAATGCCTCGCTCATGGTGATCGAGCACGCGGAGCGCTTCGGGCTGGCGCAGCTGCATCAGTTGCGTGGACGCGTCGGGCGCGGCACGGCAGAGTCGGTGTGCGTCCTCATCTACAGGAATCCCCTGGGAGAGGCTGCTCGGACGCGTCTGCGGGTGATCTTCGAAAACACCGACGGATTCGTCATTGCGCGCGAAGATCTCCTGCTGCGCGGCCCCGGAGAGTATCTCGGCGCTCGCCAAAGCGGGGCGCCGCTGCTGCGTTTTGCCGATCTCAACGAGGACGTGGATCTGCTCGAATCGGCGCGCGCGATTGCCGAGATGCTTCTTGCTGAGCGTAAGGAATCCGCGGAACGGCACCTCGAGCGCTGGCTAGGCGGGCGTGCCGACTTTCTGAGGGCCTGAGCTCGCGGGCTAGAATGATCGACTTATGAATCTCGCTTCGAAGCTCTCCTTCCTAAGTACCAGGCTGACCCTGTACGAGCGTCTGATGCGGCTCGACAAGCCGATCGGCACTCTTCTGTTGCTGTGGCCCACGTTGTGGGCACTTTGGCTCGCGGGTAACGGCCATCCGGACGGGCGGATAGTGTGGGTTTTCGCCTTGGGAACGCTGCTCATGCGCTCGGCCGGCTGCGTGATGAATGATATTGCCGACTGGCGCTTCGATGCCCAAGTCGAGCGAACCCGGAACCGTCCGCTCGCAGTGGGCGCGGTGAGTCGCCGTGAGGCGCTGATTCTCGCCGTGGCGCTTACGCTGGCGTCATTTGCGTTGGTGCTGTTCCTGAACCGACTTGCAATATTGCTGTCGGTCGCCGCGCTCGCTTTGGCGGTGACCTATCCTTTGACCAAGCGCTTTCTCGCGGTTCCGCAGGCTTACCTCGGCGTCGCTTTCGGTTTCGGAATCCCGATGGGATACGCAGCGATTCTCGGGTCCATTCCAGCCGAAGGCTGGTGGCTGCTTCTCGCGAATATCTTTTGGGCGATTGCCTACGACACCGAGTACGCCATGGTGGACCGCGACGACGACCTCCGCATCGGCATCAAGACGGCCGCGATCACGCTGGGCCGCTTCGATGTGCTTGGGGTGATGGTCTTCTATGGCGCGACGCTGTCGGTGCTCTGCGGCATCGGCCTGCACCGGGGGCTGGGAGTGCTTTACTATCTCGGTCTCGCCGGCGCCGCAGGGCTCATGGTGTATCACTATCGCCTCATCCGCGGCCGCGGCCGGGAAGCGTGTTTCAAGGCCTTCAACCAAAACAACTGGGTTGGCGCGATCGTATTTATCGGAATTTTCGCCGACTTCACGATGAGGCGCGGAATCCCATGGACCTGAATCTCGCCGGGCGAACTGTGCTCATCACAGGTGGAAGCAAGGGCATCGGGCTGGCCTGCGCCGAGGCCTTTGCTGCAGAGGGCGCGCGGGTCGCAATTTCATCGCGAGCCCCGGACAACCTGGCCGCTGGCAAAAACGCGCTGCAGGCAAAGGGCCACGATGTGACAACGATCGTGGCCGATCTCACCGATCCGAAATCCGCGGTCGCACTGATTGCCGAGGTCGAGCGCAGCGTGGGTGCGATCGACGTCCTCGTCAATTGCGCCGGCGCAGCGAAGCGCTACGCGCCTAGCGATCTCGACATGCAAGCCTGGCACAACGCGATGGATTCGAAGTATTTCACTTACGTACACGCGATGCAGGCGGTGCTCCCCCTGATGGCTGCGCGAAAGCGCGGCGCCATCGTCAACATCGTGGGTCAGGGCGGCAAGGTGGCGAATCCGAGCCACCTGCCTGGAGGATCGGCGAACGCCGCGCTGATGCTGGTTTCGGCGGGACTTGCGAGCGCTTTCGGGCGCCAGGGGATCCGCGTGAATGCGATCAACCCCGGTGTCACTTTGAGCGAACGCGCCAAGGCGGGCCATGCGGCGGAAGCGAAGACGCTCGGTATTTCCGAGGAAGAAGCCCGGCGGCTGGGAGAGCAAAAAATACCGCTCGGCCGCTACGCGCGGCCCGAGGAGATCGCGGCCGTCGCGGTATTCCTTGCCTCGGATCGCGCGAGTTACATCACCGGCGCTGTCATTCCTATGGATGGTGCGGCAACGGCGACGGTCGTATAGACACAATGAGCTATCGGGATCTGCGCGATTTTCTGTCCCAGCTCGAGCGCGAGGGCGAGCTCAAGCGCGTACACGCGGAAGTCGATCCAAATCTGGAAATGACCGAGGTGTGCGACCGTGTCCTCAGGGCAGGTGGTCCCGCTTTGCTGTTCGAGAAGCCCAAAGGGCACGCGATTCCGGTGCTCGGCAACCTCTTCGGTACGACTCGCCGCGTCGCGCTCGCGATGGGCGCTGAGGCCAAGGGAGATCCGCGGGAGGCGTTGCGCGATATCGGGAAGCTTCTGGCTTTTCTCAAGGAGCCCGATCCGCCCAAAGGGTTCCGCGACGTACTCGAGCGCTGGATCCCCATTGGGCGGCAAGTGATGCACATGGCTCCGAAGGAGATATCCGGCGCACCGTGCCAGCAGGTCGTATGGGAAGGCAAAGATGTGGACCTTACACGCTTCCCGATCCAGACTTGCTGGCCCGAAGACGCGGGACCGCTCATCACCTGGGGGCTGACGATAACGCGGGGGCCACGCAAGGCGCGCCAGAACCTCGGCATCTATCGCCAGCAGCTCATAGGGCCGAATAAGCTCATCATGAGATGGCTTCCACATCGAGGGGGTGCGATCGACTTTCAAGAGCACTCGGCGGCGCGGCCGGGGGAGCCCTTTCCCGTGGCGGTTGCGCTGGGAGCCGACCCGGCCACCATGCTCGCTGCGGTCACCCCGGTGCCCGACACCCTCTCCGAATATCAATTCGCCGGGCTCCTCCGCGGCTCACGTACCGAGGTCTCCAAGTGTCTGGGTAGCGATCTTCAGGTGCCGGCGTCTAGCGAAATCGTTCTCGAAGGGGCGATTCACCCCGGGGAGACGGCAGTCGAAGGTCCGTTCGGGGATCACACCGGCTACTACAACCATGAGGAGACTTTTCCGGTGTTCACGGTGGAGCGCATCACGATGCGCCGGGAGCCGATCTATCATTCAACCTACACCGGCAAGCCGCCGGACGAGCCGGCGGTGCTCGGCGCGGCGCTGAACGAAGTATTCGTGCCCATCCTGCAAAAGCAGTTCCCCGAGATCGAGGACTTCTATCTCCCGCCCGAAGGTTGCTCCTACCGCCTTGCCGTGGTGAGTATGAAAAAGCAGTACCCGGGCCACGCCAAGCGGGTGATGTTCGGCATCTGGAGCATCTTGCGCCAGTTCATGTATACCAAGTTCATCATCGTTACCGACGACGACGTCAACGTGCGTGAGTGGAAGGATGTCGTGTGGGCGCTCACCACGCGCGTGGATGCGGATCGCGACGTGCTCGTCGTTCAAAATACCCCGATCGACTACCTCGATTTTGCCAGCCCGGTGGCCGGGCTCGGCTCGAAGATGGGGATCGACGCCACGCACAAATGGCCGGCGGAAACCTCGCGTGTGTGGGGACGGCCGATCGCGATGCGGCCCGAGGTGAAAAAGCGCGTGGACGAGCTTTGGAACGGCCTCGGTCTGTAGCTTGTCGAAACACCGGGAAATCCCCGGCTTGCCCGTCTCGGAGGTCCGCT
>DATHHS010000250.1:0-5616 GCA_035317085.1 Burkholderiales bacterium | reverse complement strand
CTGATCGACCAGCGTGGTCTTGCCGTGGTCGACGTCGCGATCATCGCCCACGTCGACCACGGCAAGACCACGCTGGTCGATCAGTTGCTGCGCCAGTCGGGCACGTTCGCCGCGCACGAGCATCTGATCGAACGCGTGATGGACTCGAACGACATCGAGCGCGAGCGCGGCATCACCATTCTCGCCAAGAACTGCGCGGTCGACTACGCCGGCACGCACATCAACATCGTCGACACGCCGGGCCACGCCGACTTCGGCGGCGAGGTCGAGCGCGTGCTCTCCATGGTGGACGGCGTGCTGCTCCTGGTCGACGCGGTCGAAGGCCCGATGCCGCAGACGCGCTTCGTCCTGCGCAAGGCGCTCGCGCAGGGACTGAAGCCCATCGTGGTCATCAACAAGGTGGATCGCCCGGGCGCGCGCGCGCAGTGGGTGCTGAACCAGACCTTCGATCTGTTCGACAAGTTGAGCGCGACCGAGGCCCAGCTCGATTTTCCCGTGATCTACGCTTCGGCCCTGCAAGGCTGGGCTTCGGCGAGCGCCAGCGTCGCCGGAGACAGCATGAAGCCGCTCTTCGAGGCCATCATCGAGCAGGTGCCGGCGCGCGCTGACGACCCCGACGGTCCGTTGCAGCTCCAGATCTGCGCGCTCGACTACTCGAGCTACGTGGGCCGCATCGGCATCGGCCGCGTGAACCGCGGACGCGTCCGCTCGGGCCAGGACATACTGGTGCTGAATGGTCCGGACTCGGTGCCTATCCCCGCGAAGATAAATCAGGTGCTCGTCTTCAAGGGACTGGAGCGCGTCGTGACCGAGGAAGCGCAGGCGGGCGACATCGTCGCGATCAACGGCGTCGAGGAAATAGGCATCGGCGTCACCATCGCCGACACGGAGCGGCCCGAAGCGCTGCCGCTGCTCGAGGTGGACGAGCCCACGCTGGTCATGAATTTCCAGGTCAACACCTCGCCCTTCGCCGGGCGCGAAGGCAAATTCGTCACCAGCCGCCAGCTGCGCGAGCGACTGGCGCGCGAGCTCATGAGCAACGTCGCGCTGCGCGTCGAAGACACCGAGGATCCGGACGTGTTCAAGGTGTCGGGGCGCGGCGAGCTGCATCTGACGATCCTGCTCGAGAACATGCGCCGCGAGGGCTACGAGCTCGCGGTTTCACGGCCGCGCGTGCTCACCAAGGAGATCGACGGCGTGAAGCACGAGCCCTTCGAGCTGCTTGCGGTGGACGTGGAGGACGCTCACCAGGGTGCGGTGATGGAAGCACTCGGCGCTCGGCGCGGCGACTTGATGGAAATGCAGCCGGACGGCAAGGGCCGCGTGCGCCTCGATTACCGAGTGCCCGCGCGCGGGCTGATCGGCTTCCAGTCCGAATTCATGACGACGACGCGCGGCACCGGCATCATGAGCCACGTGTTCGACGAATATGGCCCGGTGAAGCCCGACATTGGCGAGCGCCGGAACGGCGTGCTGATTTCCGCGGAAGACGGCGAAGCGGTCGCCTACGCGCTGTGGAAGCTGCAGGAACGCGGCCGCATGCTGGTCAACCCCGGCGAGCCGCTGTACGAAGGCATGATCGTGGGACTGCACAGCCGGGACAACGATCTCATCGTGAACCCGGTCAAGACCAAGCAGCTCACCAACATTCGCGCCGCGGGCAAGGACGAGGCGATCCTGCTCACTCCGCCGATCATACATACGCTGGAATCGGCGGTCGAGTTCATCGCCGACGACGAGCTCGTGGAGATCACGCCTAAGTCCATCCGCATCCGCAAGCGCTTCCTCAAGGAACACGAAAGAAAACGCGCCGCCCGGGCCGCTGCCTGAGGCGCGGATCCTCTCTAGCGCCTGTACCCTGCGAGCTCGGGTAGCGCGAGCACCAGCGAAGGCACGAAGGTAATAAGAAAAAGCACCACGATTAACGACAGGATGAAGGGCACGAGCTCGCGCACGATGTCTTTCACCGGAGTCCCGGCCAGCCCGCTCAAGATGTACAACAGCACGCCGTAAGGCGGGCAGAGCATGCCTATCATCATGTTGAAAACGATGACCACGCCGAAGTGGACCAGGTCCACGCCCAGGCCCTTGGCTACCGGGACGAGCAGCGGCACCAGCACCAGCAGCAGCGTGGTGATATCGAGCATGCAGCCCAGCACGAGGAACACCAGGTTCACGACGAGCAGGAAGCCCTTGGGGCCTAGGCCCAGGCCGGCGAACCAGGCTGCGATCAGCCCCGGAATCTGCTCCGTTGCGAGCACGTAGTTGAACACGAAGGCCCCGCAGACGATGGTGCCCACCATCGCGCTGGAGCGCGCGCTGTCGGCGAGCACGGCAACCAGGCCGCGCCAGTCCAGGGCGCGGTATACGAAGAGCGCGAGCACCAGGGCGTAGAGCGCCGCCACCGCCGACGCTTCGGTCGGCGTGAACACGCCCGAGTAGATGCCTCCGAGCAGGACCACGGGCATGAGCAGCGGCAGCAGTGTGCGCACGAAGATGCGCGGAATCTCGCTCCAGGGCACGGGCGCTTCCATCGGGAAATTGCGCTTGCGCGCGATCCAGACGATGACGAGCATCATGGCGGCGGCCATCAGCAGGCCGGGCACGACGCCCCCGAGAAAGAGTGCGCCCACCGACGTCCCCGAGACGAGCGCATAGAGCACCATCGGAATCGACGGAGGAATGATGGGTCCTATCGTGGCGGAGGCGGCGCTCACCGCCACGGAGAAAGCCCTGGGGTAGCGGCCGCCTTTGCTCATCATCTCGATCTCGACCATTCCGGGGCCGACCGCGTCAGCGACCGCGCTGCCGCTCATTCCGGAGAAGATCACGCTCGCGAGCACGTTGACGTGCGCGAGCCCGCCGCGGAACCGTCCCATGAACGCGTGGGCAAGCCCGTAGATGCGCTCGCTCAAGGCGCCGGCGTTCATCACGTTCGCGGCGAAGATGAACATCGGCACGGCGATCAGCACGAAGCTGCCAAAGAGGCTGTTGAGGATCTGCTCGGCGGCCAGACCCATGTCGCGCCCCGTGACGCCGAGGTAGGCCATGCCGCCCGCGATCATCGCGAGGCCGATCGGACCGCGCAGCAGCGCGACGCCGACGAATATGACCAGCATCAGCGCGAATGCGGCGCTCAAGGATTCTCGCCCGGCACAGCGGAGGGGTTCCTCGGCGGACGCAGGATTGCGGAGGCGCAGCGCAGCACCACCATCACGGCGGCGGCGAGAAACACGCTATATACGATGCCGAGAGGCCAGTCGAGCACCGGCGTTCGCTCGCGCATCATGAAACGCAGGTAGTCGGCGGTACCGGGCACCGCCCAGAGATAGCACCCACCCAGCACTGCAAGTCCCAGCGCATAAAGCGCGCGGCGCGCGCGCGGCGCGAAATACGGCACCACCAGATCCACCGCCACGTGGGTGCGCAGCGGCACTGTGAAGGCAATCCCCCAGAAAATCATCCAGACGAAGGCGATGGAGGCGAGCTCTTCGGTCCAGGCCGCCGGCGCGCCTAGCACGAAGCGCACGAACACCTGCACCACGAGGCTCCCGAACAGCACTGCGAACACGCAGGCGCCGACGAAATCGGCCGCCCGGGTGAGCTGCGTGGCCCAGCGTGAAAGCCGCTCAGTCGGCACGGCAACCAATAGCACCGTCATTCCCGCGAAAGCGGGAATCCAGCGCCGTGCAACGAAAGTCTCTGGGTCCCCGCGTGCGCGGGGACGACAAATTTTTCATCCGGTTACGCAGATCCCAATAGACACATGGTGTCACTTAACCGCATTGATGCGCTCGAGCAGGCCCCGCGGCCACTGTTGCGCGTACTCCGATTTCAGGTACGCCGCCTGCACGGTCTTCCTGAACGCGTCCACGTCCGGGGTCGTGATCGCCATGCCTTGTGCGCGGAAGAGCTCGAGCAGCTCCTTCTCCTCGCGCACGCGGTTTTCGTCGTTGAACTTCGCCGCTTTGGCCGCCGCCTTCTTCACCAGGGCCTTGTCCCCGGCCGGGAGCGCGTTCCAGGTCTTCGAGGACATGGCGAGCTGCAGTACATCCACAAGGTGGCCCGTGAGCACGATCTGCTGCGTGACCTCCTGGAGCTGCGCCGACTTCAAGGTCGGCAAGGGATTGTCCTGGCCGTCGATGGTGCCGGTCTTCAGGCCGAGATACACCTCGGAGAAAGCGAGCGGCGTCGGGCTTGCGCCGAGCGCCCGCCCGAGAAACAACCACTCCTTCGATGCCGGCATGCGCAGCTTCACCCCGGCGAGATCGGCCGGAATCCTGACGCGCCGCGGCTCGCGCAGGCCGAGCTGCCGCGTGCCCAGATAGACGGCCTGCAGCAGCTGGACGCCCAGCGCATCGGCGATCCTGCGGTTTACTTCCTCGCCGATCGGCCCACCGTAGACTTTCGCCAGGTGCTCCGGGTCGCGGATCAGATAGCCGGCGGTGAAGATGGAGTACTCGGGCATCTGCCTCGCGATGTCCTGCATGGAAACGAGCGCCATCTCCAGATTCCCGCGCTGCATGGCGACGACTTCGGCGCCCTGCCTGAAGAGCGTTCCGGAATGATGGACCTGCACGTCGAAGCGGCCCGGCGCCGTTTTGGCGAGCTCGTCCTTGAAGACGTAGAGCATCTTCACGTGCCAGTCATCCGGTACCGCGGGGGTGGAGATGCGCAGCACGGTCTTCGTCTGCGCGAGCGCCGGGGTGCCGAAGGCGGGCAGGCAGGCAATCAGGACAGCCGTCAGCGCATGTTTCATCGCGGGGTATTTCGTTTCGGAGCCGAAGTATCGCACAACGGGTTCCCGGGGCGGCCGCCCGGACCCTGTCACTTCCTACAGCTATCCACGTGGCGAAAACTGGTAGATGATTGACACGGCCGCTTTGTATAACCGGGTCGGGCCGCCCGGACTTCACAACTACAGGGAGAAAGAAAAATGACAGGGAGCAGCTTATCCAAAGCTTTGGCGGTCGTCGCGTTGGTGGTTGCGGCGGTCATCCCCACGGCGTCGCACGCGGTCGACGTCAGGCCGATCATCAAGGCGGGCTTCAACTTCGGGGGAGACACCCTGGTGACGGTGAATACGACCGGCGGCGGTAGCTCTACGAGATCACTCAAGGCCAACCAGGGACTCTACGTCGGCGGCGGGGCCTCGATTCTCATGGATTCAATTGAAGTCGAGGTCTCGCTCTCGTACAAGTTCGCGACCATCGCTGCGCAGAACGGCGATATCGATTGGACTGTGATACCGGTCGATGCGCTCGTCTTCTACCGCCTGGCCAGCGTTCGCCTGGGCGGCGGCCTGACGTATCACCTGAGCCCAACGCTCAAGGGCAGCGGAGACGCGACCGGCTTGAAGGCCAAATACGACGATGCCCTCGGCTTCGTGCTGCAGGCCGATTACGTGTTGCGCAATAGATACAACTTCGGTTTGCGCTATACGAACGTCAGCTACAAGGCAAACAGCATCCAAACGAATCCCGCGCTCATAGCGACTACGCCGGCGTCAAACCCCAGGACCAGCGGCGTTGGATTCGTTTTCAGCATGAACTTCTGATTTCTACCCGCGGCCGATAGGTCGCGCGCCGCGCGACCTATTCGACCAGGTTCAAGGCC
>DATHHS010000249.1:0-6151 GCA_035317085.1 Burkholderiales bacterium | reverse complement strand
GAGCTGCACGGCATGATCTCGACCGGCCCGAAAGGCAACCGCATTTACTTCGGTTATGGGACCAACAAGGACGGTGTTCTGCAGATTGTCGATCGCGAGAAGCTCCTCAAGGGACCGGCGGAACCGACCGACGCGAACCTGCTTTACCCGCAGGTGGGTCGGCTCGACCTGCCGCCCACCAACGGCGCGCATTCGACCCTGCCTCTCCTCGGCATCCCCCTGCCCGAGTTCGCGAAAGACGCGCAGGGCGGCGTGGGCGATTTCGTGATGATCGTCAACGAGCAGATCGTGAACGAATGCCGAGAAACGCGCCAGCGAGTGTGGATCGTCGACGTCACGGCGGAATCGAAGCCGTTCAACGTCTCGAATTTCAACGTCCCGGAAACAAGCGGCAATTTCTGCTCGCGCGGCGGCCGCTTCGGCGCGCATTCGCCCAACGAGAACCAGCCGCCGATGTACGCGAAGCGCCTGGTCTTCGTCGCCTGGTTCAACGCCGGCGTTCGCGCCATCGACATCCGCGATCCCTATCATCCGAAGGAAGTCGGCTACTACATTCCGGCGAAGACCGCGAAGACCGACAAGCGCTGCGTGAAAATGCCCGATGGCGCCGAGCGCTGCAAGATCGCGATCCAGACCAACAACCTCGAAGTCGACGACCGCGGCTACATCTACATCGTTGATCGCGCGAACACCGGCATGCATATCCTCCAGCTCACCGGCGCCGCGCGCAAGATCGCGAATTTCTGAGTTCCACGCGCGGAGTGGGGTGATGGCGAAAAAAAGCGTACTCGCGCGGCTGGACGAGGTGGTGGATGATTTCTGCCTGCGCACGCGATATTTCAGGGAGGGCATGACCAAGGGGCGTGCGCGCATGTTCGTCATGCAGCACCGCCTGAACACGCGCCAGCGGAATTCCGTGCTCAAGCTGAAAGTGGCGACCAATTGCCCCGACTGGGACACGCGCATCGGCATCATCAAAGCCTGCAGCGAGGAAGTGATTGCCGACCACGAGCACGGCGGCGGGAGGGCGCACTGGGAAATCCTCGAGGACCTTGGAACGCGAATAGGTTTAAAGCGCAGCGAAATCCGCGCGGCGGCGCCGCTTCCCACGACGCAGCTCGCCTGGGCCGCTTGGGAAGGCTTGATGGCGAACCGCCACTGGCTCGAAGGCATCGTCGCCAACACCTGCGCCGAACGCGCCAACGTGCCCGGCTACGGCGCGGGCATCATGAAAAAGCACGGCTGGTTCGGCCTGGAGCGCCATCGCTGGGGGAAATTGTTCAAGCTTTCGGACGACGATCTCGAGTTCTTCGAGTTGCACGAGGAAGCCGACATCGAGCACTCGGACGCTGGCTGGCGCGCGGTCGAGCGTTTCGCGAAGAAACTGCACATGGAAGACGCTGTGGTTGTGGCTTGCGAGAAGAATCTTGCGGTGTGGGAGATGTACCTGGATGGAATTGGCGAGGCGGGGGATGGGCTTGGTCGACGTTGAACGAGCGTACGGACACGGGTGGACAACATGCTCCAGAAGTTAGTCTGGAAAATCATCCCACCTTTTGAGGTCAAAGTAACGAGAGAAGAGATCTCTGCTTTTCTTGTCGAGCACGCTAGCTTGTCAAAACAAATAATTATGAGAGATGCTCTTGCGCTCATTAAAAATGCCGAAAAAACGGTCTTTGATATCCTCGCTGGATGAAAGTCCGTGAGATACTGCGAATGCTGAACGATGAAGGCTGGTTCTTGGTAGCGACCCGAGGCAGCCATCGTCAATTTAAGCATCCGACAAAGCCGGGCCGAGTTACTGTCCCAGGAAAGCCGAATGACGATCTTGCTCCTGGTACACTGAACAGTATTTTGAAGCAAGCTGGATTGAAAAAGTGAGGCTACTATGCGCTACGCAATCGTGATCGAAAAAGCCGAGAACAACTACTCGGCGTACGTGCCTGATCTTCCCGGCTGTGTTGCAACCGGTGCAACGGTTGAGGAAGTCGAAGGACAGATCCGTGAGGCCATTGAGTTTCATCTTGATGGTCTGCGCGAAGACGGCGTGGTGATTCCGCCGCCTGCGAGTCGCGTCGAATACGTTGACGTTGCGGCATAATGCAGCCCGAATACGACTTCTCCAGTGCCGTTCGCGGGAAGTACTATCAGCGGTATTTGGAAAGTACCAACGTTGTTGTTCTCGACCCGGATGTTGCTAAACGGTTCAAGAATTCCACCGCAGTGAATGAAGCGCTTCGTTCTCTGGCTCCCCCCGACAAATCAACTCCGGGTCTGACGAGACGTTCTGCACGGACGCGCCGACCAGCCTCGGGCCGGTAATCAGCCACAGGCCGCGTGTCTGCCTGCCGCATAGCGCGACGTTGAACGAATGCTCCGCTTCTTTCCCCGTTTTTTCATCGCGCTTCTCACCGCGCTGCTGTGTCAGAACGCGGCGGCGCAATATCCCTCGCGCCCGATCCGCCTGCTCGTGCCGATTCCGCCGGGCGGCGGTCCGGATATCGTCGCCCGTCTCATCGCGCCCAGGCTCTCCGACGCGCTCGGCCAGCCGGTGGTGGTCGAGAACCGCGTCGGCGGCAATGGCAACCTCGCGGGCGAGCTCGTGGTGAAATCGCCCGCCGACGGCTACACGCTGCTGCTCGGCATGGACAGTCTGATGGTGATCAATCCGCATTTGTACGCCGCGATGCCGTTCGATCCGCTGAAGGATCTTGCACCGGTGGCGAGTCTCGTATCGAACGGATTCTTTCTCGCGGTGAATCCTTCGGTACCGGCGCAGACATTTCCGGAATTCATCGAATACGCGCGCCGCGCCAACCCGCCCTTGCAGTACGCCTCGGGCGGCAACGGCAGCCAGCATCATCTGACCATGGAGCGCTTGAAGGCGCGCGCGGGGATCAACATGGTCCATATCCCGTACAAGGGCGGCTCGCCGGCGACCACCGCCACCGTCGCTGGAGAAGTCCCGGTGATGATGTCGGGCACCTCCACCGCGCCGCAGATCAGGGCGGGCCGCCTGCGCGCGCTGGCATTCACCGGCGCGCAGCGCTCGCGCGTCTTGCCCGAGGTGCCGACGATCGCCGAGTTCTATCCGGATTTCGTGATGATCCAGTGGTACGGCTTGTTTGCGCCCTCAGGCACCCCCGAGCCCGTGCTTGCCCGCCTGCGCGCCGAAGTGGACAAGGCGCTCATGCTGCCCGACGTGAAGGAAAAGCTCTCGAACGCGGGCGGGGTGGAGCCCTGGATCACCACGCCCGCGGAATTCGCCGCCGAGATTCGCGAGGAGTACGCGAAATACGCCAAGCTCGTGAAAGAAGTCGGCGCCAAAGTCGATTAACGCAGTCGAACGTCCAACTCAACAATCCAACGTCAAACTGGAGAATGTCCGCATGAAATCGTATTGGCTCAAGTCAGATTCAGGAAAAACCGCGATCGAATTCCGCGACGTGCCCGCGCCCGAGGCCGGCCCCGGGCAGATTCTCCTGCGTATGCACGCCGCGGCCCTCAATCGCGGCGAGCTGATCGTCGGCCACGCGGTGAAAGCGGGCGGACCGGCGAAGGCCGCGGGCGGCGAAGGAGCGGGCGAGGTCGCAAAACTCGGAGAAGGCGTTACCGGGTTCAAGATCGGCGACCGCGTGATGGGGCGTTGCAGCGGCGCATTCGCCGAGTACTCGCTCATCGATGCACGCGAGGCGCTCGCGATGCCGAAGAACCTGTCCTGGGAGGAGGCGGCGAGCATTCCGCTCGTCTTCATGGTGGTGCACGACATGCTGATCGCGCAAGGGAAGCTCAAGGCCGGCCAATGGCTGCTCGTCACCGGCATCTCGTCCGGGGTCGGCGTCGCCGCTCTGCAGACCGCCAAGGCGCTCGACGCCAAGGTGATCGGCACCTCGGGTTCGCAGGAAAAGCTCGACAAGCTCAAGGCGATGGGGCTGGATGTCGGCATACGCACGCGAGCCGGGGATTTCGCCGACGCGGTGATGAAGGTGACCGGCGGCAAGGGCGCGAACCTCGTGGTCAACAACGTCGGCGGCTCGGTGTTCCCCGAGACCATACGCGCGCTCGCCTACGAGGGCAGGCATGCGACCATAGGCTATGTCGACGGCGTGCTGAAGAGCGAGATCGACATCGAGACGCTGCATACCAAACGCCTGACGCTCTTCGGGGTCTCCAACCGCCTGCGAACGCCCGAGCAGCGCGCAGTGACGGTGCGCGGCTTCGCCGCCGACGTTCTCCCCTTGATCGCGGCGGGAAAGATCAAGCCGCTCGTCGACCGGGTGTTTCCCTTCGCCGAGCTGCCCGCGGCGAAGGCCTACATGGAATCGAACGCGCAGGTCGGGAAGATCGCGGTGCGCATATCCGCCTAGTCGCCGCAGGCCTGGCCGGATTTACTCCGCCTGGATCCCCGCTTCTTTCACTACCTTGCCCCAGGTGGCGAGCTCGCGCTGCATGAACCGGCCGAATTCCTCGGGCGTGGTGGGCGTGGGCTCCTCGCCATGGGAAAGGAGCTGCTCGCGGATGTCGGGAGCGTTGAGCGTCTTCACAAACTCGCGGTTCACGCGCTCGATGATGTCCCTCGGCGTCTTCGCCGGGGCGACGAGTCCGTACCAGTTGGTCGCTTCGTAGCCGGGGTAGCCCGATTCGGCGATAGTGGGAACGTCCGGGAATGACGCTGAGCGTTTCGGGCCGGTGGTTGCGAGCGCGCGGATCTTGCCCGATTTGACTTGCGGGACCGCAGTGGGAGCGGAAGCGAAGAGCGAGGGAACCTGACCGCCGAGCAGGTCGCTCATCGCAGGGCCGCCGCCCTTGTAGGGCACGTGCGTGAGGTTGACCTTCGCAACCAGCTTGAACAGTTCCCCGGAGAGATGGCCGGCGCTGCCGACACCCGAGGTGCCGTAGGGCATGCCGCCCGGCGTGGTGTTCGACAAGCTCACGTATTCGGCGAGCGTTTTCGCCGGCACCGAGGGGTGCACCACCAGAACGTTGGCGAACACCACCCCGAGCGAGATCGGCGCGAAGTCGCGCATCGGGTCGTACGGCAGCCTGGCAACGAGGTGAGGGGCGACGGTAAGCGCGCCGACGTTGCCGAGGAAAAGCGTGTAACCGTCGGGACTGGCCTTGGCGACCGACGCGGCCGCGATGTTGCCGCCGGCGCCGGCGCGGTTTTCGACCACGACGTTCTGGCCGAGATAGTCGCCGAACTTCCTTGCGAGAGTCCGGCCGGTGATGTCGCCGCCGCCGCCCGGAGCGAAGCCCACCACCATGGTCACGGGGCGAGTCGGGTAGCTTCCTTGCGCGAACGCGCCGCCCGCCCAGGCGAACGCCGTGATTGCAGCGAGAGTTCTAATCATCGTCCCTTCCTCCTTCAGATTTCCCCCTCTCGAAAAGGAGGGAGTCGTTTTTATTTTCCCTGGAAAACGGGTTTGCGTTTCTCCATGAAAGCGCGCCGGCCCTCGACGTAGTCCTGGCTCTCGAAGCATTGCTTCACCAGCGCCGCACAGGCCTCGGCGTCGAACGTCGTGCTCGATTTCATCAGCTCGCGCACGATGCGTTTCGAAGCGCGGATCGTGAGCGGTGCATTGTCCGAGATCATCGCGCAATACTCGAGCACCAGCGCTTCGAGCTCCGCGACCGGCGCCACGCGATGCACCAGACCCATGGTTTTCGCTTCCGCCGCGCTGAAATGCCGGCCGGTGATGAGTACCTCGCGGGCGTAAGCCGGACCGACCGTGTCCACGAGATTTTTCAGCGACGAGGCGCGGTAGCCGAGGCCGAGCTTTGCCGCGGGGATGCCGAGCTTCGCATCCTCCGCCGCAAGCCGCAGATCGCTGGTGAGCGCGATGTTGATGCCCGCCCCCAGGCAGTAGCCGCGGATCATGGAGATCACCACCTTGTCGCAGTTCTGAAAGCGCTCCTGGACGCGGCCGGCGATCTCTTCATAGTACTGGATGCCTTCGGCGGTGGAGCGCTGCTTCTCGTACTGCGACACGTCGGCGCCGGAGACGAAGGCCTTGTCGCCTTCGCCTTTCAGCACGATCACGCGGATCTGCGCATCCTGCTCGAAACGGTCGAAGACCTTCGGGATCGCCTCCCACATGTCGATGGAGATGGCGTTGCGGCGCGCCGGATTGTTGAACGTGAGCCAGCCGAT